>DATGIX010000177.1:0-4157 GCA_035295505.1 Puia sp.
ACTTTTCTCAACATCATCAGTCACCATGTCTTCCATCTGTGGAATTATTTTCACGACTAATGAATGAGGAAGCACAATATTTGAATCAATCCCTTTTTTGAAATAGACAATAGCGCTGTCTGTCCAGGCACTGAATGCTGTTGCGCGTTTTATCCAGTCTTCGTAATTTTTGGTTGTATTGAAAGGCTGTGCGCCATCGCCGCTTCCCAATTCTCCCATGGTTAAAGGCAGCCCTCCGAATTGATTAAAAGGCATATAATTTTCATGGAAATTATTTATTCTTTCAATATTCATTTCCAACTCTCTTTTCAGAATATCATAGCTGATTTTGTCATTCTCATTCATATTCTTGCGGCTGAACTGCGACAAGGAATCAAGATAGCTTTTCAAAAAACTTTTAACGGTTTCATTATAACCTTCGGTCATGTCAATGGGAAGAAGGTCGTTATAGCGATTGTCGCCGTTTTCAGTAGCAGTGAGCGGAGAAAGCTTTAGATTCTGTTCATAATAATTGTCAAGAAACTGCGCGAACATTTTATCGCTTGTTCCTTCGGCTTGTTTTTTGTTCATGAGCTTGCAGGATGATAATAAATACGCCATGCATACGATTGCCAAAAAAATTCTCTTCATAATAACTTTATTAAAAATAAAGCTAAGGAATATTTTTTGTGCTGATGCTGTATCTTTATCGCCCAGACAACCACATGAATTCATGTGATATATTCTTTTTGACTAAAACAATTTATATGAGGCTCCATCGAATTTTATTAGTAGCAGGTTCTTCTTTGTTCCTGTTTTCATGCGTGAGCAACAAAAAATTTGCAGCAGCTCAGGCATCGGCTCAGGCAAGGTATGATTCACTCAACGGCGTCTACGCAAAACTCCAGGGCGATTTAAAAAATTGCACAGATGATGCTACAGCAAACGCAAAAAAAAGAGCTGATTTGCAAGCTGAATTAGACGACCTAAAAAAACAAAATGCATTTTTGAAAGAGAACAACAATCAGGCATTAAAACAACTGCAGGATATGTCTGTTATCTCCGGCACTCAGGCGGAGAGCATCAAAAAATCTCTTGAAAATATCGGCGCAAAAGATGCATACATCCAAACATTGCAACAGGCAATGGCTCACAAAGATTCTTTGAACATGGCTTTGGTGATGAATCTGAAAGGAGCTGTCGGAAACCTGGATGACAAGGACATTAATATTAAAGTGGATAAAGGAGTTGTTTACATTGATATTTCTGACAAGCTTTTATTCACCAGCGGAAAATATGAAGTGACTTCAAAAGCAAAAGAAGTTCTTGGCAAAGTTGCTCAGGTATTAAAAAATCAACCTGATATTGAATTTATGGTTGAAGGTCATACTGATAATAAAGCTTTCAAAAGCAATGGTGTTCTGCTCGACAACTGGGACCTCAGTGTTAAGCGCTCAACATCTGTTATCAGGATTTTGGAAAAACAATATGGAATTCCACCAGCCCACATGACTGCTGCAGGAAGAGGTGAATATGTTCCTGTTACAAGCAATGATACTCCTGAAGGTCGTGCAGCTAATCGTCGCACAAGAATTGTCATTCTGCCTCAGCTCGACCAATTCTTCAAGTTGATGGAACCAGGCAAATGATAAGCACAAGATATTTTTAGTAATAAATAAAGCCACCAACAGGTGGCTTTTCTTTTTTCATAAACTTGTTTTATATCAAGTTTTATAATTTTCACCCGATTTTCTCAAGGTTTACCATCAGTTTACGGATAATTCGGCGTTATAAGAATGGTCCATTACCCCGTATCTAAATGAAGAAAGTCCGTGTAATCCTATGTACTCTCTATGCATTCATATGCATTTTTGAAAGCTGCGCTCAAACTCAGCAGCCATTTGCTCAAAATGGCATGATTGACCTTCGCAACCAGGATTTATTCAAAAACCCAGCAAGCCTTAAAGGCGTTTGGTTCTTTTACTGGAATCAATTATTGAAACCGGGAGATACTCCAACAACCCGTCCTTCCTATTCATATTATCCTTCTTTATGGCAAGACAATACAATCGATGGCAAAAAACTTCCATCGCAGGGATATGCTACATATCGGTTGACAGTATTGTTGCCAAAAAACCGACCACAGCTGGCAATTGAAATGCCTGATGTGTATTGTTCCTATGCATTATATGCCAACAATTATCTGGTTCTTCAAAATGGAAAGCCCGGAAAAACAGCGAATGAATCGGAGCCGTTTTGGGTTCATCGCATCAATCATTTTTATGCTGCTTCCGATACATTAGTATTGACTTTGCAGGTTAGCAATTTCTGGCATGCGAAAGGCGGCTTGTATAGAGAAATGTCAATTGGCGAACGTGATTCTTTATTTATCAAATTTGATAGAAATGTAGCTTATGGTTTCACGCTTGCAGGTTGCCTCTTGATGGGCGGATTATTTTTTTTAGGTCTATATCTTTTCGGTCAGCGCCACGATAAAACGGTTCTTTATTTTTCACTTTTTTGCATGTTCAGTTGCTATCGCGCAGTTGGAACCGACTTATATGTTTTGCATGCCATCATTCCGGATTCCATCAATTGGTTTATTGCCATCAGGCTTGAATATCTGAGCCTTGTTCTGTCTGTTGCATTTTTTGCGCTTTACATCTGTCATCTCTATGTAGAAGACTGCAACGTTAAGTTCATGAAAATCCTGGTCTTCTTTTGCCTGGTCTTCTCTATCATTATTATTGCAACGCCGCCGATTTCTTTTACCTACCTGATGCCGATATTTTTAGTGAGCATGTTTGTATATATCGCTTATGCATTCTATGTGTATATATGCGCGGCAGCGAACAAGAGAATTGGCTCACGATATGGATTGATTAGCAGTGCCATCATGCTTGGAATATTTTTCGTTGAGAACCTGAGCTTTTTTGGTTTTTTCACACCTATGAAATCTTTGATGTTCATCGCGCATATCATGTTTTTTTTCTTTCAGTCATTAGCGCTTTCACAAAGATTTGCTTTCACTTTTAAATTGGCTACACTGCAGGCGCAGCAAGGTTTGAACGCAAAAACAGAATTTCTCTCTACCATGTCTCATGAAATCCGAACTCCATTGAATGCTGTGATTGGGATGACACATTTGCTGAACACAGGCAACCCCAGAGAAGACCAAAAGCAACACATTGATGTACTTTATTTTTCAGCTACGAATCTTTTGTCCATCGTTAATAATATTCTTGATTACACAAAAATTGAAGAAGGAAAAATTGTTTTCGAAAACATACCGATGGACATCACATCCATCGCAAGAAATATTGTTGCGGGATTGAATACAAATGCAGAAGAAAAAGGAATCCAGCTTAAGCTCTTAATGGATGGAAGGCTAAACAAAAAAATCATTGGCGACCCGACGAGAACAAGTCAGGTGATTAATAACCTTGTTCACAATGCTGTGAAATTTACTGAAAAAGGAAGTGTTCAATTGTCGATACATGTGGAGTCTTTTAATCCTTCATCAGTAACGTTAATGGTAAAAGTAGAAGATACGGGAATCGGCATTAAGCACGATAAGCAATTGATTATTTTCGATCGATTCACACAAGCTGATTCTTCTACATCGCGCAGCTATGGCGGAACAGGTCTTGGTCTGGCTATCACCAAAAGGATTTTAGAATTGCAGGGAGTGCAGTTGCAATTGCATAGCGAGCCTGGAAAAGGTTCTGTATTTTATTTCACGCAAACTTTCCCGGTTAGCGCTGAAGATGCTATTCAGAAAAAAACAAATCTTGAAATTGATAAAACGCCTGAACTGCTGCAAGGTCTTTCTATTTTGCTTGTAGAAGATAATCCGCTAAACGTGCTCGTTGCACAAACTATTTTGGAAGGACAAGGTGCTAATATTGATGTGGCTACAAATGGTCAGGAAGCGCTCGATAAATTCGATACAAAAAAACATAAGCTTATTTTGATGGATTTGCACATGCCTGTGCTCGATGGTTATAAAGCCACGGAAGAGCTGCGCAAAAAAGGCGAAACACTTCCAATCATTGCATTAACGGCAAGCGCACCGAAAGAAGTGGAAAGCGAAGCTTATGCATCAGGCTTAAATGATATTGTGGTGAAGCCTTTCAATCCTGATGACCTCTATCGTACCATTCTTCACTATGTGAAAG
>DATGIX010000178.1:0-45802 GCA_035295505.1 Puia sp.
TCAAAATTAAAGGCGAAGGATTTGATAAGACTTCTTTGGATTTCTCTGCTCAAACAACAGGCGGAGAAGGAATACGGGTTACCGGAGTAACAGGTTTTGCCCTTGAAGGCGTGACTATTCATGATTCAAAAGGTGACCTGATCAAAATGAATAAATGCAGAGATGTCGTGATATCTGGAGTTCATGCAACATGGAAAACAGCAGACTCTACAAGCGGTGGTTATGCCATTTATCCGGTGCTGTGCAAAAATGTGCTGATTGAAAATTGTTATGTTGAGGGTTCTTCGGATGCAGGCATTTATGTCGGGCAATCTGATTCAGCTATTGTTAGAAATTGCAAAGCAGCCAAAAATGTTGCAGGATGTGAGATTGAAAACACGTTGCATGCAGAAGTGTACGACAATGAATTTTATGACAACACCGCAGGGTTTCTCGTTTTCGATTTGCCGGGTTTGTCGCAACGTGGGGGACATATAAAAGCTTATCACAATTATTTTCATGACAACAACTTTAAAAATTTTGCAAAGGCAGGAAGCTTTGGAACTTACTGGGGCGTTGGCAATGCAGCGCCGGGAAGCGGTGTGATCATACTTGCAGCATCAAATATTGAGTTGTATGAAAACAAGATCATTAACAACAACACTTCTTCTATCATCATTGCATCTGGTTTTGCGGTAGACGATAAAGCTGCTGAAAAAATAAACGACACTTATTTTCCTATTTCTTCCAATATCAAAATCTATAATAACACGATGCAGATGGGAGATAAATTTCCGGAAGCTGCATATCAACATCATATCGGAAAATTATTAGTAGGTATTGAAGAGAAACTTAAAGCGCAGGATACATCCAGAAAAAATATGCGTATCCCATTTATTATGTATGATGGTATTTCGAAAAATATATTGACAAAACAAAATGACTTGAACCCTGATTCAATCTGCATTTCACAACAAGGCAGCAATTTATTCGTGAATTCGGACTTTATAAATATTGCTGATCAGAAGAAATGGCATCCTGATACGAATATGGCGCCTTACGTTTGCAGATAATATTTAGTAGAACGAATTTTATTGTGAGAATGATTTTAATTTTTAAAGTGAAAAAGATTTTCTTATACGGCAGTTTAATTTCCCTTTCTGTATTTATTTTTTCTTTTCTTATTGAAAGTTGTAAGCAATCAGAAAAAAAACAAACTGCATCTTCTGGTGGTTTTGAGTTCAAAGAAAAATTATCAGAATATGGTTTTTTCAAAAACGATTTGAAAAAGCTTGATCCGATCAATGGGCAAGTAATTCGTTATGAGCTCATCACTCCATTGTTCACGGATTATGCAGTGAAAGACCGTTTCATTGTTTTGCCGAAAGGGAAACAAATGAGTTATACTGCAAGCGGTGTGTTTGATTTTCCGGATTCGACGATCATCATAAAAAATTTTGCGTACCGCGATTCGTTGCATCAAAAGATAATGATCGAAACAAGATTGTTGGTGAAAGATCCTGCAGATCATTCCTGGAAAGTGATGGATTATGTGTGGAACAAAGAACAAACGGATGCAGAGAAAACGATCATCGGTGCATCTGTTCCAATAAAACTGAGAGATGATAATGACAATCTGATTTCAACCGTGTACAAAGTGCCAAACACCAACGATTGCAAACGTTGCCACAACAATAATAATATTACCACGCCGATCGGACCGAAAGCAAGGAATTTAAATTTCACATTAGCTGGTCAAAAAGATAATCAGTTAGCACAATGGGCATCAGGTGGATGGCTCAAAGAATTACCGGAATTAAATAAAGTGCAACAACTGCCCGATTGGAAAGACAGCATTCATTATTCGCTTGAGCAGAGAGCACGAGCTTATCTCGATGTGAATTGTGCGCATTGCCATATTAAAGGCGGCGATGCATACAACACAGGGTTGTTTTTAAATTATGATGAAACAGATGCATTTCATATTGGTGTGATGAAAGAACCCGTTTCTGCAGGTGGCGGCGCCGGTGGTTTGAATTATGATGTGATACCAAAGAATTATCCAAATTCTATTTTGGCATACCGGATGAACAGCACAGAGCCGGGAACAGCCATGCCGGAACTCGGTCGATCATTAGTTCACAAAGAAGGAGTGAGGCTGATACAACAATGGATCAGCAAAATGAAATCAAAATAGCATATCATTTATCATCAAACATTGTCCGGCAAAGGATGTTGCCATGGCGAGCGATAATCTCTCATCAATAATTTAGTTGCTTCTTCATCATTGATGATAATGCGTTTCACAGGATCATAACTAAGTGGACGTTTTAATTGCATTGATAAATTTGCGATGATGCAGCTTGCAGTTGAGATATGCCCCTGTTCAATATCTGCAACAGGTTTGATGCCTTTATCAATTGCTTCAATAAAATTGAGCATATGCCTTCGCGTTGCGGATGCTACATGTAATTCAATATCCGGCTCTTTCAAATCTTCAGGATATTTTTCTTTTTCCCATAACAAATCGCCATGTAATTTTTTGCCATCGCCATTGGGAATAAAATCATATTTCCACACATCGCAGCAAAGCGTTCCTTTTTCACCGTAAATTTTATAAGCCCAGGGATAATCAGGGTCGACAGGAGTTCCCCATGTCCGGTGTTGCCAAACGCAATCTAAATCATCATAAGCGAAAACTGCGGTCTGTGTATCCGCAATATTGCTCTTGCCGGTTTTGTACGTATATACGCCACCGTTAGAGAAAACAGTTTTTGGCCAGCCAAGCCCGAGCATCCATCGCACGGCATCGAACATGTGAATGCACATATCTCCCATAATTCCATTTCCATATTCCATGAATGCCCGCCACCAGCCGCGGTGAGGCAGGCCATCATAAGGCCGCAATGGTGCAGGGCCTGTCCACATTTCATAATCAAAAAAATCTGGCACTGGTTGCAGAGGTGGGATTGCATTTGATCGCATGTGATAATAACAGCACATTTCGACGTGGTGGACTTTGCCTAATAATCCTGCGTCTACAATTTTTTGTTTTGCCTCTACCAAATGCGGAGTGCTTCTTCGCTGCGTGCCTACCTGCACGGTGCGATTGTATTTTCTTGCAGCCGCAAGAATAGCTTCGCCTTCCATCACATCTCTGCTGATTGGTTTTTGCAGATAAACATTGGCTCCGGATTTTATTGCATCTATTGCCTGCAGTGCATGCCAGTGATCCGGAGTGCCGATCAAGACGATATCAGGTTTTGTTTCTTTGAGCATGTTGCGGTAATCGCCGAAAGTTTGAAGGCTTTTTTGTTGTTTTCTTGCATTCACCATTTCGGCGGCTTGCTTCAATTGATGCGCGTCCACATCACAAAGGCCAACTATATTAACCGGAGCAACTTGCATTAATCGAAACAGATCGCTTTTCCCATACCAGCCTGTGCCGATGAGCGCCACGCGTTTTGTGTCTGTGCCTGCAAAAGATAAATAAGGACGTATCGCGGACGCTGCAAGCAGCATCGAACTGTTGCGCAGGAAATGGCGGCGATCAGTTTTATTTTCTCGCATGTATATGGATTTTATTTTTATGATTCTTTCTTATTAAAGATAAGTGCTTCATTAATTTGAAAATAATTCTATCATTGCTGATTAGATTTTACTAAATTTAGATTTTAATTCGCATAGACGAATTTTAAAACCTTCCTGTCAAAAAATAGTTGCTGCCCTTTCTGTATTTAATCTCTTTCATACTCTGTTAAATAATGATAATCCCAAAAGCCTGCTTTGCTTTGCATGAGAAAATTTATGTATTGCTGTTTGCAATCATTGTTTCTTTCAGCTTATTTCCATCTTCATTATGTGCACAAAATGCTATCGAGAAAGGTTTGCCTTTTGTTACAAACTTCTACCCAAAAGATTATCAATTCGGCGTGCAAAACTGGTGCGCCGTAGAAGATGACAGGGGCTTCATGTATTTTGGCAATGCCAGTTATATCATGCAATATGACGGCGTAAAATGGAAAAAAATACCTACCCGGCCACAAGGTGCATTTGGCGCAACAAGAGGCCTTGCTAAAAATAAAAAAGGAATTATTTATTATACTGCACCAAGCGATTTCGGATTTCTTTCCATCGACGATAGCCTGGGACAAATGAAACCACATTCTTTGCTCAGCTACATCCCTAAGGCACAGCGAGACTTCAATGATGTAAAAACAGTGCTTGTAACAGAAGATGGCTTTGTTTATTTCCAATCACGCGAGCGTATATTTCGTTTTAAAGAAGATGCTTCAGGCAAAATTATTCAGGGCAGCCTGAAAACGTGGGATCCCAAGAGCAAGTTCATGTGGGCGTTTTATGTGAACGGGGAATATTATGTGCACCAGCAGAATGCTGGTTTGTATAAAATGAATGGCAATGATTCTTTTGAACTGATACCGGGCAGTGAATTTCTGGGCAAAGAGCGAATGCAGGTGATGGTTCCCTACAGCACCGGAAAAGACAATAACAAACAATTTGTTGCGGGCATGTTTTATAGTGGTCTTTATTTGTTCGATGGAAAAACATTTAGCCGTTTCCATGCAGAAGCTGATTCTATATTAAAATCTACTTTATATGCGGGCGTTCTTTTGAAAGATGGAACTTATGCATTTGCTACCGCGGGCAAAGGACTTGTAATCATGGATAAAGATGGTCATACCTTACAATTGGTGAACCGTAAATCGGGCCTGCAGGATGAATCTATTTATGGGCTTTACCAAGACACAAAAGGCAACCTATGGCTTGCGCTCGACAATGGCATTTCACGAGTGCAAACTTCTTCACCATTCACTCAATTCACTGCACAATCAGGGATTAAAACACAAGCACTTGCCGTGAACAGGTTTGAGGGAGATTTATATCTTGGCACAACAAATGGCCCGCTTCGTTACAACAGCCACACAACTATGTTCGATCATATGGATGAAGTGAGCGTCAATCAGGTTTTTCAATTTCTGAACGATCATGATCAGATGCTTATAGCTACGGAGGGCCTCTATGCGGTGAAGAATAAAAAAACAACTTTGATAGCCGCTTCAATCGGTGGCAACCTTCAATTGTCATGCTTATTTATCCCAACAAAATATCCGAACCTGCTTTTTGCGGGGGAATCTATCAATGGAATGGCAGTGTTTGAAAGAAAAACAGTTTCCGATCAATGGAAGCACATTGGCTATTTCCCCGGCGCTGCAAGTCAGGTATGGTTTTTTTCGGAAGATAAGGATGGCACCATTTGGGCAGGCACGCAAAATGATATTATTTATAAAATCAATCCTGTTCTTGATAAAGATGGTTTTATTGATCTGAAAAATTCGCATGCAGAAGGATATGGAAGAGCGGATGGGATTGGCGCAGGAGGCGGTTTTGTTACTCCCATACATGGAGAAACATTTTTTCCGTGCGATTCTTTGATGTATCGGTTCAATAAAAAGGCAAACCGCTTTTATGCAGACACAACTTTTGGAAATCTTAAACTCGCTTCACACGATGAAGCAACTGCAGTATTAGAAGACAAAGAGGGAAGAGTGTGGATACAATATGCTAAAAAATTATTGATTGCCATTCCACAGGCAGATGGAAAATATAAGCTCGATACTACTTCACTGTTGCCCATCAACGATAGATTAATTTCTCAGTTTTATATTGAGGATAATGGGATAGTTTGGATGCCAACTACAGAAGGGCTTATCAGGTATGACCAAAAAATGCAGGTAAGCTATGACCAAAGTTTTAAGCTTTACGTGACACATGTGAGCGCAGGCGATAAAGTGCTGAACCCTGAAGCAAGTGATAGCAGCGACAGCAGGAAAAAAACAAGCGTAGCATACAGCGATAATAACCTGCGCTTTGATTATGCCTCGCCATTTTATGAGCAGGAAAATAAAACACAATACCAAACAAAGCTGGAAGGTTTTGATACAGACTGGAGCCAATGGGGAAACAACTCTTATAAAGAATATACCAATCTTTCTGAAGGCACATACCGCTTTCATGTTCGTGCAAAAAATGTTTATCAAATTATTAGCGGAGAAGCTGTTTATGCTATCACCATAAATCCTCCATGGACAAGAACATGGTGGGCGTATTTATTATATGCATTTGCAGCCCTTGCGATTGTGTATATAATAATTCGCTATCGCACAAAAAAATTGCATGCGCAAAGAATAGAACTCGAACAAAAAGTACAGGAGCGCACACATGAAGTGCAGGTGCAGGCAGAGGAATTGACAACGGTAAATCAGATCAGTCAGGCACTGGCATCGCAATTAGAGCTTAATGATCTGATTAAATTAGTCGGAGATGAGATGCGTCAGGTATTCAAAGCAAATATTGTTTATCTGGCGATGCTTGATAAGAAAAATAACATCATCAACTTTCCATATCAATATGGCGAAGATTTGCCTCCCATGAAATTTGGTGAAGGGATCGCTTCTAAAATTCTTACAACCGGAAAACCAATATTATTAAATAAAAATATTGATAAAGAAATTTCTCAGCTCGGTATTCAGCGGTTAGGATTGCCATCTGCATCTTACCTCGGAGTTCCCATCCCGATCGACGATGAAATTATTGGCGTGCTAAGCGTGCAAAGCACTACTAAAGAAAATTATTTCGATGAGAAAGATCAAAGGTTATTATCAACGATTGCAGCAAATGTTGGCGTTGCGCTGAAGAAAGCAAGATTGTTTGAAGAAGTGAAGCACGCAAAATTAGAAGCAGAAGAAGCAGGAAGAAATGCAGAAAGAGCCAATGAAGCAAAGAGCGCTTTCCTTTCAACCGTGAGCCACGAATTAAGAACGCCATTGACTTCTGTATTAGGCTTTGCAAAAATTATTAAAAAGCGATTAGAAGAAAGGATATTTCCTGCAACAGATAAGTCAGATCCTAAGACGGAAAAAGCAATCGGTCAGGTTTCTGAAAATCTGAATGTAGTTATTTCTGAAGGAGAAAGATTAACGCATCTTATTAACGATGTGCTGGATCTTGCGAAAATTGAAGCAGGCAAGATGGAATGGAACATGGAAAATGTTTCCATGGCAGAAATTGTTGATCGCGCAATTGCTGCAACATCTTCTTTATTCTATCAGAAAAATATTGTGCTGGAAAAATTTATTGAGCCTGATCTTCCAAAAATCACCGGCGACCATGACAAATTAATTCAGGTAATCGTTAACCTGATTTCCAATGCAGTGAAATTTACAGAGCAAGGTTCTATCTCCTGCAATGTAAGTATCAAAGGCAGTGAAATTATTACAAGCATCAAAGACACAGGAATTGGTATCGCTCCAAAAGATCAGTCTGCTGTCTTTGAACAATTCAAGCAAATTGGCGGAGATACATTGACTGACAAACCGAAAGGTACGGGTCTTGGTCTTCCTATCTGCAAAGAAATTGTTGAGCATCATGGTGGTCGCATCTGGCTTGAAAGTGAGCCTGGTAAAGGCAGCAATTTTTCATTTGCATTGCCTATCGTTGCGACTACTGTAGTTTCATCTCCGATCCACCTTGACGCATTGGTGAAGCAATTGCGCGAACAGATGGCCCAATCTAAATTTAATAGCAGAGATGGCAACGCAACAATACTGATCGTAGATGATGATGATTCTATCCGCTCATTGTTGCATCAGGAATTTTCTGATGCCGGTTATCTGGTGGAAGAAGCAACGAACGGAAAGGAAGCATTGACAGTTATACGCAATCATCGCCCCGATCTGATTGTGCTGGATGTGATGATGCCTGAAATGAATGGATTTGATGTTGCAGCTATCCTTAAAAATGATCCTCAGACGATGGACATTCCGATTATTGTTCTTTCTATCGTTCAGGATAAAGCGAGAGGTTACAGGATTGGCGTTGACCGTTATCTCACAAAACCAATCGACACAGGAAAATTATTTACGGAGGTCGGCACTTTATTAGAGCAGGGAAAATCAAGAAAAAAAGTGATGGTGGTGGATGAAGATACTGCTGCTGTGAAAACATTATCAGATGTGCTGCAGGCGAAAGGTTATCAGGTGGTTGAATCGGACGGAAAGGAACTGGTAGAAAAAGCAATTGCGTCGCAACCGGATATTATCATTTTGAATTCAGTCTTTTCCGGCAAACAGGAAGTAGTGCAAACGCTTCGTTTCGAAAAGGGATTGGAAAATGTGTTGTTTCTGATTTATCAGTAAAAATATTTTAATAAAAGAAAACAGACAATAAGAAACCGATGGAACAAAAATTATTAATTGTAGATGATGAACCGCATATCAGGATGTTGATAGAACAAACGCTCGAAGAACTGGAAGATGAAGACGTGACTTTTCTCACCGCAGACAATGGAGAAGATGCACTCGAAATTATCAAGAAAGAAAAACCTCAGCTTGTTTTTTTAGATGTGATGATGCCAAAGATGAATGGGATGGAAGTTTGCAGAAGAGTAAAGAAAGAACTTGTTTTAGATGATGTTTATATTGTTTTGCTCACTGCAAAAGGGCAGGAGCTTGATCGACAAAAGGGCAGTGAGGTTGGAGCTAATGTGTACATGACAAAACCTTTCGATCCGGAAGCAATTCTTTCAAAAGCCAAATCAGTGTTGGGCTTATAACAGGCTTCATCCATTTTAGACTTTTCCTTTGAACACATAATGCTAGCTCGCCATGAATGATTTTTTCTTTTTCAAATCATGCCACGGATAAATCTCAGAAATATTCTCGTAAAGAATAATGAAACGAACGCATTGCTTCATTCATTGATCAATGAATTAAAGGCAAACATATTTATTGAAGATGATGCTCAGAAAATTTTATTTGGCAATCATACCGATGCGGCCTCACATCACGAGGTGATTAAATTAGACGATGAAATTATTGGTTGGGTGAAAGGCGATGATAAAGCTCCCACGATCACATCTCTCATAAATTTATTACTCCAAAAAGAAATCGAGAAAAAAAAGATTGGAAGCGAAATTTTGATGCTGTATCAGGAAGTGAACCTGATTTTTAATTTCTCAGAAAAACTTGCACAGACAATTGGGCAAAATTCCATTGCAGAGATCACGCTTGATGAAGCGATGCGACTTATAAAATCAGATAACGGGATCATTATTTTGTGGGACGAGAAATCCAGCCAGTTGGAAGTGCTGGCTTCTTCGGGAAGATTTTTTTCCAGGGAAAAAATGAAAGCAAACGTCGACCTGTTGCTGCATCTCTCGCATAGCGGACAATCTGAAATTGTAGGAGATGTTTCTGCATTGAAAGAAGCGGGATTGATTATGCCGGAAGTGCAGTCGTTGATTTATGCTGCCTTGAAAGTGAAGCACAGAGTAATGGGCGCTATTGTGCTTGCCAGCACAGATGATGTTCAATATTCAGCCGCAGATTTAAAATTTTTAATTACGCTCGCTCTGCAATCTTCTTCTGCCATTGAAAGTGCCATTCTTTATGAAAGAAATATTCGTGAAGCAAAAGAAAAGGAGGAAGCGATGCGGCGTATTTATGAAATCACGAATAAGTTTGTTCCGCATGAATTTATTAAATCGCTTGGAAGAAAAGTGATCACCGATATTCAACTCGGTGATCAGGTAGAAAAAATAGTGACTGTTCTTTTTGCAGATATTAGGGACTATACAACATTGTCTGAGAAAATGACGCCTGAAGAAAATTTCAGTTTCGTTTCTTCATTCAATGAAAAGATGGGACCAATCATCCGTCAGCATGATGGTTTCATAAATCAATATCTTGGCGATGCCATCATGGCTATTTTCCCAACAAATGCATTTGATGCGCTTATGGCAGCTATCAAAATGCAAAAAGCTGTCAGGGAATTTAATGTGAGCCGCGTACTGAAGAAAAAAACTCCGATAAAAATCGGGATTGGGTTACATACCGGGCCATTGATTATGGGCATCACCGGGGACAAGCAACGAATGGATGCGACTACGATTTCTGATACGGTCAATACTGCTTCCAGATTAGAAACACTCACTAAATATTATAAAGGGGATATTTTATTGAGCGAGGACAGTTTAAAAAATATGAGTGATAATGAATCTTTTCATCTTCGCCATCTTGGAATGGTGCAGTTAAAAGGAAAGACAAAACCTGTTGCGATTTATGAATGCTTCAATGGCAGTGATGAAAATAACATTCAAAAAAAATTATCAAGCCTCACTCTTTTCAATCAGGCTATGTCTGATTATCTCAATAAATCTTTTGCTGAAGCAAGTACTAAATTCTATCAGGTGCTGGAAATACATCCTGATGACATGACCACAAAACTATTTTTAAGCAACGCACATCATTACATCACTAACGGAGTTCCTGAAAACTGGACTGGCATAGAAAAAATGCACAGTAAATAACTAAAAGAATTACCAAGACCAACCCCTGATTTGGAAAAACAACACTAATCGATCACTAATTGATAATAGGTAATTCCATAAAAAATTATTTTATGGCTTGCAATTTGCTTACCTTAATCAACTAAAACATTGCATTATGAAAAACATTGTCTCTAACAAATTCTTTTTAGCTATTCTTTTTTTAGCCGGATTTTCTTCAAAAACATTTTCTCAAGCACTGACAACAGAAGATATCAAAGCCCAAATGGTGAAGGAATGGGAAAGAGCGAAATCTTACACTGATGAGTACCTGAACACGATGCCTGCTGACAAATACACATTCAGGGCAGTTCCTGTTGACAGCGTTAGAAATTTTGCCCAGCAAATGCTTCACCTTGCTCAGGGCAATTGCTTTTTAATGGCAAAAGCAACAGGGGACACGCCGCCTGCATTTGCAAATTCTAATCTGGAGCACAGTGCATCTGCACAGACCAAAGATTCTGTGATGTATTATGTGAATGCCAGCTACGATTTCTGTGCGAACGCAGTAAAAAATTCAGACCTGAACAAATGGGGCGAGAAAATAAAAATATTTGGCATGGAAGCAACCAGGTATGCGATGATGATTAAGACTTTTGAACATCAGACTCACCATCGAGGCCAGACAACGATATACATAAGAGTAGCAGGCATCAAACCACCACAGGAAAAATTATTCTGATAAATTAAGCACACGAAATAAAAAAGCTGATGAATATTTCCATCAGCTTTTTTATTGAGTTAATAAATTTAAGTCCTCACTCTTAGCCCTTTCGGATCATACAAAGGCCCTTGCATAATTTTCCCGCTGATCCAATTGCCGAAAACAAAAATCTCAGTGGATGTTCCCGGTTTTGAAAGTTCTGCTGGCAAATAAGCAAAAGCGATTGAAGAACCTATGCTTGACCCATAAGCACCGGATGTCACTCTTCCAGAAATTTTTCCATCAATGCGAACAGGCTCGTTGCTGAGCACGATAGACCTCGGATCATCGAGCACAATGGTTACTAATTTCTTTTTAACAACATGCTCCTTCAATGCGTTTCTTCCTAAAAAATCTTTGTCTTTTGCCACAGCAAAATTCAATCCTGCGTCTGCCGGTGTTTCTTCAGGAGTGATGTCTGAGCCCCAATACAAATAACCTTTCTCCGTTCTCAATGAATCGATGGCTTTATACCCGCAAGCGACAATGCCAAAAGGTTGGCCTGCTTTCCAAAGTGTTTCCCATATTTCCAAACCTTTTTCTGAAGAAGCATAAATTTCATAACCAAGCTCACCAACAAAAGTGACACGCACTAATTGCACAGGAATATTATTGATAGAAGTCTTTCGCATGCTCAGAAAAGGCATTGCTGCTGTTGACAAATCAAGATCTGTTAATGTGGTCATCAAATCTCTTGCTGCCGGCCCCCAAATGCCAAAGCACGTTAACGATGCTGTGATGTCTGTTAATGACACTGATCCATCTTCCGGCAAATGATCGCTAAGCCATGCCATATCATGACTGTGCAACGCAGTTCCTGAAATCATACGAAATGTGTTCGCATCAATTTGTGTTACGGTCACATCGCTTTCAATACCGCCATGCTCATTCAGCATTTGAGTGTATGTTACAGAACCTGCGCCTTTATTGATTTTGTTCGCACATAAATGTTCGAGAAATGCAGCAGCACCAGATCCTTTGATTTCAATTTTAGAAAATGAAGATTCATCATATAGCCCTACTTTTTCTCTTGTTGCAACAGATTCAGTAACGATTGCTGTGCTCCAGTTTTTTCCTGCCCAACCTGCAGGCCGCAATTTTTCATAATCAGTATTTTCATTCACCGAATAATAATTCACTCGTTCCCATCCTGATTTTTCGCCAAACACAGCTCCGTGATTTTTATGCCATTCATAAGCTGAACTTATTTTCAAAGGCCTTCCGGCTTTTCTGTCATCACCGGGATAACGGATATCATAATACGATTCGTAGTTTTCTACTACTCTTGCAAGCGTATACGAAAATGATTTGTATTGCGCACCAAAACGCCGCACATCCATTTCCCAAAGATCCATCGTCGGATATCCGTCTGTCAGCCATGCTGCCATTTCTTTTCCGACGCCACCGGCACCCGCAATGCCATGCGCACAAAAACCTGCTGCCACGAAAAATCCTTTCACTGATGTTTGTCCGAGACAAAATTCATTATCGGGTGTGAATGCTTCGGGCCCGTTGATCATTTTCCTGATGGGTGCTGTTGCCATTTCAGGAACGCGCATGGCAGAGTTCACCAATATTTCTTCAAACCGGTCCCAATCTTCTGCTAATAATTTTCCATTGAAATCTTTTGGAACTGTATCTATTAAGTCTTCATTCAAAAATGCTGTGGCAGATTTTCTTTCATATCCGCCCATCACCAAACCAGCACCGTCTTCTCTGTAATAAACAAGATTATCAGGATCACGAAGTGTGGGTAAATGCGCATCGCCTTTTGAAACTTTTCTGAAAGCAGATGTGACTAAATATTGATGGCTCATCGGAATGATCGGTACACGTACATTCACCATTCTTGCAATTTCAGGCGTATAAAGACCGCATGAAGCAACCACTTTTTCTGTTTTGATAACTCCTTTGTCTGTAGTGACAGACACGACATGATTGTTGCTGGTATTAATTTCGGTTACACGTGTATGTTGGAAAATTTTCACGCCCATTCTTTTTGCTTCATTTGCCAGCGAATTGCAAAGAAGGCTTGGGTCAAGATAGCCATCCGTAGGAAGATAAGTGGCTGCCAACACATTTTCAGTTGACATCAACGGGAAAAGTTCTTTCGCTCTTTCAGGAGAAATTTCTTCCAATGGCAAACCAAATGTAGTTGCCCAACCAACTTGTTTTTTGAGTTCAAGTTCTCTTTCAGGCGTGCATGCAAGCCTGATGCCGCCGCATTCCACCCAACCCGGATCTGTATCTGGATTCTTTGATAATTTTCTATACAATTCTGCGCCATACATCATCATGGACGTGAGCGTTACGGATCCTCTTAACTGTCCGACTAGTCCGGCTGAATGAAATGTAGAGCCGCTTGTTAATTCGTTTCTGTCAACTAATACAACATCTGTTTCTCCTTTTAATGCTAAATGATAAGCGATAGATGCGCCTGCAACGCCACCGCCGATAATCACAATTCTTGCGTGATCCGGAAATTGATTCATGAATTTTTATTTGGTTAAGGTTATTAATACATTTTTATATTTAGATCGCTTTCTAAACTTTTCCAAAGTTTCAAATGCTGAAAAATTTTGAAATCGTGCACAAACTTTGGAAAAGTTACATGTGCTTTAAAATTTATTTTTTTAATGTTTGTAAAATGTTTTTATAACGATCGCTTGTCAATTCAGGAAAAACCGAATTCCATTTTTTCATTCCCCAGGAACGAAAGTCGAATTTGATAGGAGAGACGGCTTCCTGAATAGAAGCCCACATCACCCAACCGAAACGCGCAATCATCGACCATGCAATAGCACGTGCAATTTTTTTTGGGAGATGTTCCTGCCAATACGCATCGCAAAGAACAGTCAGATGTTCATCGCTTAAAAAACTTTCGCTGATAAAATTCCCGATTTCAAACGATGCTTCATTTTGTCCGGAGTATTCATAATCGATGATCCATATTTTTTCTCCGTCATCCATAAAATTTTCTGCTAATAAATCATTGTTACACGGAACTAATTTTTCAGGATCGGATGCAATCATGTTTTCAAGCTCAAGAATTAATGGCTCCACTTTCATGTATTGATCAGGAACAAAATAATTTTTCTCCAAAACAGTTTTCAAATAATTTCTTCTGACGGTTGGGAAATGAAAACTTCCTTGAAATGAAGGTCCTGCATGAAGCATACGCAATGACGCTGCAATTCTTTTTAATAATTCAGGATGTTTTTCCAATTCAGGGGAATGTAATGTTCTTGCATTGATCCAGCTTATTACCAGCACATTTTCTTCGGGCAATGAGCTAATCAAAGCAGCGCCGACGCCTGCTTCATGCGCCCTTGCCGTGTTTATTCTTTCATTGTTACGATTGATGCCAAGAAGCGATGATTTGGAATCACTGACTCTCATCACATAAATATTATCTTCTGTTTCCACTTTGTAATTCATGTTTGTTAATCCACCGCCCAATGCAGTAATGCTTTTTGCATTTGCCAGCACGGGAATTTTTGCAATCAGCCTGCTTAATCTTGGGTCATGAATTAGAGAATACATGCAATAATTGTAATTAATAAGGAAGAGGTTTTATTTTTCGGTTGTCCATCTGCGTTATATATTTTTAATAGGTCCTGTGAACCATTTTTTCACCGACAGGTGCCACCATATCCATAAGAATAATAAAGTGAGACCGACAAGTATCGGCGCATAGTTCACCGCGACCCAGGTGAAATCTGGTTTCCATGGAACAGCAGCGGGTTCGAACGGCATGATGAAATAAATGCACACAATCACAATCTCAATAATAGCAACAAGGTTCATCCACTTGTATTTATTTCCCAAATTCCATTCACCTGTCTCAAATTTGCTTCCGGCTTTCCATCTCAACCAAATAGGAATAAGGAATGCGAGATATAATCCAATGATGCCAATGGAAACAACAGCGTAAAAAGCGGTTGGTATCCCTCTCGGACTTTTCCAAAGTGCTGGCAAAGTCATCGCTACTCCGATGATGGCAGATGCAAGCACTGCATTCACCGGCACCAGATTTTTATTCACCTTCGCTAATTTTTTATGACCGGGTACAGCGCCATCTCTTGAAAAAGCAAACATCATTCTTGAGCATGAAGTGAGGCAAGCAATCGCGCAAAATAATTGTCCGCCTGTTGAAATCAACAATACAACTTTGAACATGAAAGGAGTTAGTGCATTGCTCAAAATAGCAATCACTGAACCGCTTCCGTAAGGATTGACTGATACATCAAAAGAGCTGACAACTTCTGGTTTTGTTGCCGCATACAAAAATGCCAGCAATAAAATATATCCGCCAATGGCAGAATAGAAAATCGATTTCCAGATTCCTTTTGCTGCAGTGAGATGTGCACCTTGTGTTTCTTCGCAAAGATGAGCGGATGCATCAAAACCGGTAATGGTATATTGTGTCAACAAAAATCCCAAAGGCAAAACATAGAACCAGAAAGTGGTTCCATTCTGAAAACCTGAATTGTTTATTTGCTTGGTGAAAATCCATTTTAAATCCTGATGTTCTGTTGGCGTGAAAATCAGAATCGCGATGATTGCTGCCGCACCAAAAACATGCCACCACACTGAAACATTATTGAACGCAGCCTGCACCTGACTACTGAAGCAATTGAGCACAGTAATAATAATCATGATGACAACGAACCAAAAAAATTGTTGTTTGATAGCGTCGCCTCCAAAAAAACTGGTGATGTAATTTTCGGAATAAGTGCCGATGGAAATATTTAAAAAAGTAGCAGCGCCATACACAACAGAAGCAGTGACTGCAAGCAAGCCGATTAAGTTGAGCCAGCCGGTATAAAATCCTGCTTTCGCTCCGCCGAGTTTTGACGCCCACCAATAAATGCCACCTGAAGTTGGATATGCAGAAGCAAGTTCTGCCATGCACAAACCGATTATTAAAATGAGGCCCGAAATCAGCGGCCAACCAATTGAAATCGCAATCGGGCCGCCATTGTTCCAGGCCTGACTAAAGGTGGTGAAGCATCCGCTCAATATGGAAATAACAGAAAATGAAATAGCAAAATTTGAAAAGCCCGACCATGTTCTTTTTAATTCCTGTTTGTATCCCAATGCCGCGAGCCGACGCTCGTCTTCCGAGATGTTTCCCTGTTTCAATTCCATTTACTATTGTTAGTTTGGTTACCGAATCTGTATCGGCATTTAATTTACATCATATAAATGAAAATGGAACATCAAAAGAAATATGATGTTCCAAAAAAGATAGACAAACGTTTGAGCCTGTTGATTAAACTTTTGTCTTCTTCCATTTGCCTTGCCTGAAAATAATAAATGCAACAATGGTGATAGCGGTCTCAGCAATAATAATGGCGAGAAAAACACCTTTCGGTCCCAATCCAAATGTAATTGCCATTAAATATGCAATCGGGATTTGAAAAGCCCAGAAGCAAAACAAGCTGATGATGGTTGGTGTTTTTGTATCGCCTGCGCCATTGAATGCATTGATGAGCACCATTCCTACTCCATAAAAAATATATCCTGCTGTCACAACATGCAAAACCTGCACTGCAATTTTTTCGACAGATGGGTCAGGATTCATGAATGTAACAATCGGTTCTGATGCGAGCAGAAAAAGCAACGTGACAAACAACATGAAAATAGCGTTGTACTTCGCCGTTTTCCAGACACTTTGTTCTGCACGTTCAGGTTGTTTTGCGCCAAGATTTTGCCCCACTAATGTTGCTGTCGCATTGCTCATTCCCCATGCAGGTAACAAAAAGAATAATAAAATTCTAATTGCAACCTGATAGCCTGCAACTGTAGCGCTTCCAAATTCTGCAATGATCCTGGCCAGCACTATCCAGCTTGCAGAACCAATCAAAAATTGTGCAGTGCCCGACCATGCGATATTCAAAACAGATTTGATGATTTCCCAGTCAGGCGCAAAATATTTTTTCAGAATATGAATAGCGCCGCTGCCTTTGAATAAATGATACAATTGAAAACAAACCCCTGCCCCTCTTCCGATGGTTGTTGCAATAGCAGCACCTTTCACTCCATAAAAATGAATCATGATCGGGCAAAGAATAACGTTCAATCCGTTTGCAAGCCACAGCGACCACATTGCGATAGATGCGTTTCCTGCTCCGCGAAAAATGCCATTGATGAGATAAAGCATCATGATCACGATGCTTCCGCCAAACATAATGCGTGTGTAGGATACTCCTGTTTCAACTACTTCTTTTGCTGCGCCCATCACCTGCAAAATATTGGGCGCTAATAAAAAACCTGTGATGCTCACAACAACTGTCACTGCAAGTGCAACGATGATGGCCTGCACTGCAGATTTTGATGCTTCGTCCGGTTTTTTTTCGCCGATCCTTCGAGCAACCATTGCCGTTGCTGCCATGCTCAACCCAATCGCCACTGAATAAACAATCGTGAGGACAGATTCGGTTAATGCAACAGTTGCTACGGCTTCCTTGCCAATTCTTCCTACAAAAAAAATATCAACGACCGCAAATACTGACTCCATGCACATTTCTAATATCATCGGAATTGATAAAAGAAAAATCGCCTTGCGGATACTGCCTGCTGTATAATCCTGTTCTTCTCCGGAAAGAGACTTCCTGAATAATGCGTATAATGATTTTATGCTGATGCTGTTTGATGCTGATGACATACAATGCCTGATTTAAAAACAAAAAAATAAATGAATGAAAATAATGATGAGCAATAATGCTCACAAGCTTTTGGGGAGAATGCCTTTTGCGAATCGCAAAGGCTGAATTAAAATTTCATATTACCTGCAGTTAAGATTTTCAAAGGTGAAGTTTTTTTGGGAAGGGGAAAAATAATTTTTAAGACAACGTACATTCAACTTGCAAATCTTTTTTACTTGATAAAACAAAAGCATTTAATTTCCTGAGCTGTCATAAAAAATAGTGCTTGCCGATTATTTAGCTTACCTTACCAAAATGAGATCAGATAAAATTGTGCAGTTCGTTTCATTCGAAACATCACTTGACCTGAGCATTGAACAATTCATTATTCATTGGGAACAATATACAAGGTCTTCGAACAGTTACGCGAATGTTACTTTGCAGAAAACTGAAAAAAACGGGTTGTTCAAATACATTGCACAGCATCGCCTCCCGTCAGGAGATATTCAGTTTGTTTTTGAAAAAGCAAGAAGATCATCCCGAATTCCGGAACTCGAAATAAGGTCAAGGCATGCCGGCGGCTATGCGATTTTGCAATCGCAAAGAACAAATGGCATTCATGAAGAGGAAACCAAAGTGCTTGCTTTTTTTGTTCATGCACCGGTTGATATGGATGCATTCCAACAATTGCCCGCTCATGGCAAATTGAATATCTACGAAGCTTATTATGAAAACTGCAGGTATGCTTATATCCTGGAGTTCTTTGTGAAAGACAAATATCTTCCTTCGCTGCTTGAACAGCTAAAAGCCGGCAAAGCTGATGAAATTGGGGCTTACAAGGAATTTGCTTTACAGGAATTATAAAACTTCTGCTTTTCACTTCACATCGGTTTGTTATAAGTAGTTGCGCTTATTTAAACTACAGAGGTTTTATTTTCAGGGTTCAACCAAAAAAACTTTTTTATTGTCAAAACTTCCACAACTGAGGAAGTTTCATCTCAATATCGTTTTCTTTAATGTCTGAATAAGCTATAAAGTATTGACGAATCTGAAATCTGAGGATAGTCTTTTACTGGCGTATTTATTGTACTCATATTTAGCAAATCGCCAACAGCCATTGGCAGTTTAAATTATTTCATTCAGCTAAAATTTTTTTATGAAAAACATTTGTGTGCTCATGTTCCTTGCGTTCTCATTTTCATGCTTCGCGCAGCAAAACAAAATGGAAAACACATTCCCACAGGCTACATTAATTTTTGGTGCCGGGTTTGAAAAATTCAACGGGTTGAACAGCCGCGTGGCTAATCTTCCTCAATATAAAACGTTGCCGGGCTATACAGGGACTGTTGAATTGGGCTGGCTTAAAGAACGTCATCGTTTTGTTTCTAATGTTGGCATTAATTTAGGCAGCAGCATGAGTGGCGATAGAAATCAAAAAAGCAGCACCCTACATTCGGCAGGAGCTCATGCAGATATCGGATATGATGTGATAGGAACTAAAATGCTGATGCTCTATCCGCTAGCAGGTATTGGTTATGAAATGTATCAGGCGCGTTTTTATAAAGACAATTCAGGAGTTGATTTCAATGATGTGCTTCAGTCAGCAGCTTTGCAAAACAGCATTAGCTCTGTTAGTTTCAGGAATTCATTTTTTACATACAGGCTTGGGATAGGCGTGGCGATTCGTTCACAAAAATATCCTTCTAGTTCCATCGGTTTGCAAGCTGGCTATACAGGAAGTTTCAGTTCTCACGCATGGAAAAGCAACGAAAATCAGGATCTGAACAATGCTCCTGTAGATAAGCTAAGCAAGATTTATGTTGGGCTTGTGCTTGCCTGCAGTCCATGGGAAATGATGAAAGGAGCTCATGGTCACAAGGAGTAATCCATTGTAGATTCTAAAATACATTTTCTTATAAAAGAAAAGGAATAATGGCGAACCTTCGAGAAGGATAGTCAAAGAATTTTTTCTTATACCAATTGTGGTGTGAAATAGCCCGCGGGATCAGATTAGCAGCGGTCCAGATAAAAAAGCAAAGTGCAGGAAGGTTCCAGCACAATATGGCAAAGCCGAGCCATTCTATCAATTCCCCAAAAAGATTCGGGCAACTGATATTATCAAACAGCCATTTTTCGGGTATCACGTAATGCGTTTCATTTGGCTTGCGCAAATGGATAAGAATATTATCGGCTTTCCAGTTAATGAACATGCCGGCGAAAAATAAAATCGTTCCAGCGATGAAACGAAAATCTCTTAGCCATGACAAATCATAATGAGCATAGTGTGCGAAATAATAACCGAGCGAAAATCCATTCATGATATTAAAAAAAATAGCAGAACAAACAATGAGCAATGGCATTCTTTTCCCTTTGGTATGTATCCGAAACGGGAATACAAACGTTCGGTTGAAATAGTGTAGGCAGAAAAATCCGATCATCGCCATAGATGCAATTGATAATGAGCCTGCATGAGGAAGAATAAATATCGACAGCACTACAAGCACCGTAAGTTCCATGATCATCCAGCCAAATTTATTGCTGACGGATGGTCCCCATTTTGCTGATGCATGCCTGCCATAAGGCGCAGCGATCTTGAGCAGGATAAGAAACACGATAATTGCTAAAACAATCCATGCATACAAAAACATGCTGTAAATAGAATAAGAAATGATCAGCGGATTTATCAATGCAATTGCTTTTTGGTTGTTTGAAGATTGACTTTCGTCAACCCTCGACAAGATAGCTTTTTTGAGTGTATGCGTGAAATACTCGTTCATAACTTATCAGAAAGGCTGATTGAAGCAAAGCTGTTTTTGTTAAATTTGGTTATGGTACCAATCAATGATATCAGGATTGGGAACTTTTTAATATTTGATTTTCCCAATGGGAGCAAAGTGCAGCATAGATCTGAGCATATCCATAAAAAATTTGATGGGTACAGAACCGTTATTACTATCAATGATATCAATATTGATAAAGTTCATGGCATTCCTCTCGCAAATGAATGGCTTGTGAAATTCGGCTTTGAAAAAATCGATAAACAATTCCAGCACAACTGGGTGATCACAAAACCCAAAACCGGCGAACATTACTCCATTCAGTTTTCGGAAGATAAATTTTGGCTCAGCAACAGCGAGTTTGATGCGTGGTGCTATGTGATCAGAGATGTGGAATACGTTCATCAATTGCAGAACTTATATTACGACCTCGCTGGAGAAGAGCTTACGGTTAAAGATGCTTTTGATGCAGATGTTGTTAAAATGAAAAATCCGCAGAGCTTATAATTGATCATGAAGCTCTGCGGAAAATATTTTTAGATTTATTTTTTTAATCGTTGATAAACCTCCACACTCTTGCTGCTGTCTTTGTTGGTAATGGTTTGACTGAAGCCATCAACACCATCCATTACAATATCAATTTCAAAATTAAGATCCCTGATGGTTGAATATGTCGAGGACATGATATATTCTTTCAGCTTATTGCCATTCAATTCAAACTTTCCAAAGCCGATACCTGTATGGTTTTTCTTTAAGGAGTCTTCATAACTCTGTCCCCATACAAAGTGCCCGGCATTATAAATTTTGTATTGTATCACTTTTTGAATACTTGTGTCTTTGCCTTTGATGTAAGATGCTTTCATGAGTTTCCATGCCCCATCCAGCGCAGATTTTGATTGCGTGCCGATGCTCTCATAAGTTTCAGTAAGGGCTAATTTCTGATCTCCCTGTGTGCCGATATTCGGGATCACCTGCTTATATCCCTTAAGTGTTGTTTCAATGCCGAGCTTAAAACTGCTTGGTGTTTCGCTTCTGGATGTATCTGCAGACCTGAAAATAATTGTTTCGTTGATCGTGTCTTTGTCAGTTGAGTATGTGCCGATCCCAAAACTGCTTACGGAATCAGGTGGGTTCACATTAGCATACATCACATATTCGTCAGTAAAAATTTTCATCTGCTGAAGTGTTTTGTATGTAGTGTCAACCTTGCCGCCTTTTATATTTTGCGACAGCATGTTATATGCCCCGGGCATATTCAGGTTTTCTTTTTTTACGGAGCCTGAGCATCCGATGAGCAATAGCAAAGCAAACGTTAGAAGGAGTTTCATATTGATTGTTTTATATGATGAGAAAATAAAAACTCCTGATGGCTGAAGGTGCGGAAAATATTTTCTACGAGTAGGACTAACCGTTAGTAGGATTGCTATAGAAAGGTATGAAAAATATTATTAATATCAATGGCTAAATATTTTCTATTTGATCAGCATCATTTTTATATTTGACCAGCAACAGAATTCGCCAAGAAATAAGCAGATTATCTTATGAGTTTCTTTAAAAAAATATTTGGCTCAAAAACTGAGCATGAAATCACCGATCCTGAAAGTTTCTGGAAATGGTTTCTGCAAAATGAAAATGCATTCTTCAGCACATTAAAGAATCAGATTGATGTAAATAAAAATTTTGTGGAGAAAGTGATGGAGAAACTGAAAATGCTGAGTGAAAATTTTTATTGTGTCGCAGGAATGTATGATGACAAGACGGCTGAGCTCATCATTACTCCTGAAGGAAGTGTGAAGACCATTGTTTTTGTGGAAGATTTGATTGCTGCCGCACCTGCGCTTGTGCGATGGAGATTTACAGCACTAAAACCTGCAGTCGGAGTTAAAAACTCAAATATTGAAATGGATGGCTATTCATTCAGTGCTGATAAAATTCATTTCATTAGCAATCATCACGAAGAATATCCGGATGAGATTGATATTACGCTTGTGCACAAAGAGTATAATGAAGAGGATAAAAATACAGTTGTAAACGGTTGTTTTATTTTTTTAGACAATGCGCTGGGTGAACTGATGGCAGTTACTCAAATAGATTCTGTCAACGTGAAAGCTCCGGATGCGAACGATTCAGAACCGATACAATTAGAGAAACTGAATGATTATCTGGTGTGGAGAGAAAAAGAATTTATTGAGAAATATAGTGGAATGAGACATGATACCGATGATGATAATTATTGCACACTGGAAGCAAAGGATGACAAAGGGCTTTATTCATTAGCAATCGTGAATGAAGATTTGCTGAAATGGGACGCAACAGCTTCCCACCCATGGATGCTGGTGATTGAAATCAAATATGATGGCAGCAGCAAAAATGGGATGCCCGATGAAAAAACCTATGAAGCGATGAATGATTTTGATGATATACTTGCGAAACTTCTTGTCGATTCGGATGGTTATCTCAATCTTGGAAGAAGCACGTATGATGGCACAAGAGAAATTTATGTTGCCTGCAGGGAATTCCGGAATTCATCCAGAATAGTTTTCAATCAAGCTAAATATTTCGAAAACAGGTTGAATATATCCTACGAAATTTATAAAGACAAATATTGGGTAACCATGAACCGCTACAGACAACATTTATGAAACTAATTATGAACCTATCATAAAATTTAGTTTAACCTTTTACATAAAACTCACCGTCTGTGATTTGACAAGGCGAAATGGCGGGATTGAAAAGAAGAAAATTTCGATACAGTTTTAGAACTTCTGTAAATTAGGAGCATTAAATAATTCTATCATTAAATATTTTTTATGCCTGCAAAGATAGATTGGCCGGAAGCGGTGAGGCCATTATTGAAAAAATATAAAGGGAAAGCTCACCCGCTTGAATATAAAAGCGTTTATCAATTGGTGGTGATGGTTGTTCTGTCAGCACAGGATTCTGATAAGCATATCAATCAGATTGCGCCGAAGTTCTTTGAAATATTTCCCGACATGAAAGCACTGTCAAAAGCAAGCCCGGATATCATTTCAAAACAGATCAGCGATGTGCGCAATTTCGGCAACAAGGCAAAATGGCTTTCTGAAATGGCGGAGAAAATAAAAGATAATAAAAACATCCCTCAAAATCTGGAAGAGCTTACTGCATTGCCGGGCATCGGCAGAAAATCTGCGAATGTTATTTTGCGCGAATCAGGATTGCCTGCCGAAGGAATTATTGTTGACCTTCATGTTGTACGCGTTGCGCCACGTCTTGGGATTGCTTCAGGCGCTGACCCGAAGAAAATTGAAAAGATGATGATGGATGTGCTCCCTCAAAAAGACTGGGATGCCGGAATGGCGATGTCATTCCTTGGAAGAGAAATCTGCAGGCCAACAAATCCGAAATGCGAAATCTGCGTGATGAATAAGGTGTGCGCTTATTATAATGAAAACAAGAAATAAATTATTAATTAGCGGTTAATAATTCAATACAGGTTATGCGCATTGTAAGAATAAGTTTTCGTGTTCTTCTTGTCATATTTTTAATTGTCATTATTGCTGGGGGATGGTATTGCTGGAGCGCATTTCCATTAATCAGTGGCTATGGCACAAAAAACCTTGCATCTGCTATTTATGTGCAACATCGCAATGCAAACGATGTGATGAAAGAAGATCTTGGTGATTTCCCACTTTCGTTGGCATCCTTCATGATTCATAGAGAAGATTCTTCTGTCATTGGTTCAGTCTGGGGTTTTGCAAAACAGAAAGCAATTTACAGAAAAGGAGCAGGCTGCACATTGGTTAACGATTTTTCAGAAAGCGAAATCCGCAATCAGCATTTTGATTTTCCTGATCCTCCATCAGAAAATTTTGACAGCATTCCCTGGCCACGAGGGAACAAAATCACTGATAGCATTCCTTCATCAGTGAATAAAGATTTGCTTCAGCAATCTATTGATCGGGTCATCAATGAAAATGATAACAATAATAAACCTGTTTATACCAGAGCCGTAATCGTTTTGTACGATGGAAAAATTATCGGCGAGCAATATGCGAAAGGTTTTGATAGAAATTCCGTAATGCTTGGCTGGTCTGTTTCCAAAAGCCTTACCGGTGCAATGATCGGAGTTTTGGTGAAGGATGGAAAATTAGATATTAATAAGCCAGCACCAGTTCCTGAATGGGAAAATACCGACAGAGAAAAAATCACTTTGAAACAATTGCTGCAGCAAACTTCAGGATTGGATTTCAGAGAAATTTATACAGGCCCAAGTGAAGTGACTAACATGTTGTTTAAACGAGGCGACATGGCTGCATATACTGCAAGCCTCCAATTAAAATATGAACCAGGTGCTATGTTCAATTATTCAAGCGGCAACAGCAATATTTTGAGCCGTATTATCAGGCAAACAGTCGGAGGGAAGGATTATAATGCATTTCCATACAAATCTCTTTTTTATAAATGCAATATCTATAGCATGCTGCTCGAACCCGACGCATCAGGAACGTATATTGGTTCTTCTTATAGTTATGCAACTGCAAGAGATTTTGCGAGGTTTGGCCTTTTATATTATAATAATGGGAAATGGGGCAACGAACAAATCCTTCCTGAAGATTGGGTGAAAGAAACCATTCAATCTTCGGATGCAGACAAGCGAAAACATTACGGCCTTCAATTCTGGCTGAATGGCTATGATAAAAACAATCCTGCTAAAAGATGGTATCCTGACGCTCCCGCTGATATGTATTTTGCTGATGGATTTGGCGGTCAGGATATTTATATTATCCCCTCAAGAAAATTAGTAGTTGCACGTTTTGGATTGCATGCAATTGATGAGAACAGATTTTTAAAAGAAGTGATTGCTGCAATAAAAGAATGATGGAAAACTTTTCGGTGATTTTAGTACATATTAGGCCTAAAAGAAAATCAAGAAGAGGCACCAGTACATTCTGTGCTTATACCTCTATATGGTTCAAAAAAACATAAGCCTTATTTTTGCTGTTAAGCTCCAACCAAATTTGCTGAACTAATGAAAAACATTTGTGCATTTGCTATTTCTTTGTCTATTTTATTATCCGCCACGAGCGTTACTTCAAACGCGCAAGAACAAAAAAAAGATACCGTGAAAGTTGGCATTTACATCACCAGCATTCATGATATTGATTTCAAGCAGAAAGAATATACTGTTAATCTTTGGCTATGGCTTACTTATAAAAATAAAGCGTTCGATTTCTCACAAAACCTGGAAGTGCCGCAAGCGAAAACAGTCACGAAATCTTTTTATACCGTTGATAGTTCCGGCGGAAGAATCTTTATGATGATGAAACTGCAATGTGTGATGAAAGATTCATGGCGCATCAGCAATTTCCCTTTTGACCGGCAATCGCTCCGGCTTTCGATTGAGAATTCCCAGTATGACTTGCGCTCTCTTGTTTTTGTTGCCGATACTTTTGGGAAGCATTATGATCCCCGTTTTACTTTGAACGGATGGGATATTGATAGCTGTATCATTTCAACCGGCACAAAAGTGTATGAAACAGCTTTCGGTGACGAATCTCTTGCGAAGCCACATTCTGAATATAGCTCATACAGAGTGAGGCTTGGCATAAAGAGAGATGCATCAGGATTGTTCTGGAAAATGTTTTTGGGAATGTATATAGCTTTCCTGATCGCGTATACATGTTTCTACATTCATTCAGACAGCATTGATTCCCGGTTTGGCATCAGCGTTGGTTCTTTGTTTGCTGTGATCGGCAATAAATATATTATTGATTCTTCATTGCCTGAATCAACTTCTTTCACATTGGTGGATACCTTGCATGGGCTCACCCTGTTTTTTATTTTCACAGTAATTGCATCCACAGCTTATTCATTAAAGCTGGTGAAAAAAGATGATCTTAAAAAAGCACATAAGTTTGATATGATTGTTGCGCAGGTGCTCTTGTTCAGTTATATTTTCCTGAATGTCTTTTTTATTTTTAGAGCACAAGGCAATTAGATGCAGCTATTTCTTAGCTGAAAATAACGTCCATGGGTATGCGATCATGTTGTTGAGATATTTGCTTTGCCACGCATATTCCGGATGCAACTTGTAAAATTTCTCTCCGATAAAATCCTGTCCGCAAGGATGTCCTTTTCGAGCCCAAATCTGCATCTGCGACGCAAGGTCTGATGTTGTTACTTTTCCCTGGACAGCGCCCATTGGATAATAAGGTTTCAGATCCCATTCTGAACAGCCTTTTGCATCTTCATCAATATGCCCACAGATCACACAGCGGTTGTTGGCGTTTTTATTTTGTAAAGCATCGTTATGGTCTTCCTCCACTTTTTTCCCGGTTTCAATATCGAGCTTGCCTTTCAGATCAACAATCACTAATTGCTCCATGCGCTTTTTTCTTGCATTCGGAGATGTTGTTTTATCATCTACATTAAATGTAGTTTCTTCTTTTATCAATTTAGGATCGCTCGGAAAATTAGAACCGATCATGGCGGTGTCTTTGCTTCTCCACACGCGATAATCTTTTAATCCTAATTCCAGTTTTGCCACTTCATTTGTTTTTGTGTCTCCTATCAGCCAGTCATTTGCATAACCACCATTATTGCCCGTTGTAAAAATTTTTATCACATCATCTATGTTGTTCGCATATTGCGATGCTTTTCTGGCACGCATAAATTCCGGGATCCCGGTCGAATCAAAAAGATAAAATTGTGTGATGGTTGTTTCTGTGATCAGAATGCCGGTATCTGATATCACAAAATCATCACCGCTATGAATAAAGCCCGGCATGCAATCCATTAATATATGGTGCCCTTTTTCAGGAACAATATCTGCAATCACTTTCCAATGCTGGCCGATGATGTATTCTGTCCAGTTATTATGCCCCATCACAATTTTCCCATCCTTTGTGTAACTGCCTGTAGCAATAAATGCACTGCAATTGCCGGGTGCTTTATTATATCCTGTTCCCGGTTTTGCGGCATTGTTCAAAGTGGGCACGTAATAAAATGCAAGTTCTTCGAGCGCATTATATGCAGTGATGTCAAGACTGTCGTAGTTTTTATTTTTTGCATGTACTCCTTCAACAATTCCGTTTATTTCATCTTTATACTCACGGTCAAGCTTATCCCACAAAAAGCTTTTGGCTGCATTCCGGTAAAATTGCCAGTTCCTGTGTGTTTCATGTTCAAACAAATATGCTACAGACTGAATGGCCGTGTCAATATCATTAGCTAATAAATATCCATGCTGATATCCGATATCTGACGGTGAGCCTTCGAGATGTACATAAGCCCACCCGTTTTTATCTTCTCTGGAGGCGTTTGATAACCTGTCCTTTTTTTCTTCTTTATTTTCAGGCGCGGAACAGCTTAGTAAAATGAAATTAAGAATCGCGAAACCAACAAGCAGTTTTTTCATGATGAATTATTTTGGCAGGAATGATTTTTCTCATTTTGAAGTTAAGCCAAAAATAATTTTGAGCGTTGATTATTTTTTTAGCTTTCCTGGCAAATAGCCGATATGTTTCTTGAACATTTTTATGAAATGGCTCGTTTTTTCGTAACCAAGTTTTGCAGAAACTTCGGACACATTCATGTGTTTATTCAGCAATAATAATCTTGCATGCTGCATTTTTTTTTCGAGGTAATATTGATAAATGCTTTTGCCAAAAATTATTTTAAAATGTCTTTTGACAGAAGATTCACTCATTTCCATTTCATCAGCCAGCCTTGATAAAGAAGGGATGTTTGATTCCACGTTCTCAATAATCCTTTTTTCGATGTTCAGCATCTTATGCTGATCCAAAGAAATCTTTTTCAGCCTTGTGCTTTTCAGAAAATGGATATTATTAATGAGTGCATCAAAAATAACTGAAGCCTGCAGTTTTAAATGTATTAATGATTCATTGCTCCTCATCATATCAAACAAGCTGAGCACTACTTTATATTCTTCAAACCTGAGCGCAAAAAAACGGAAACCTAAATGATGCCTTTGAACCTGGTTTCGCAACTCGCGTTTTATATCTGCTGTCATCATAGAAGTTGGAACAACAAGTGTGATGTATCTGCATCTTGTGTTTCGGTCAACCAACAAATCAATATTTGCTTTTCCCGAAAGCACAAAACAATAATGGCTCACATCAGCAGTTTTATAAGCAGGTTGAAAACCAAAACGAAACTTCAAATCTGTTGGTTCAAGAAAAAATGAAATGCAATAACTGTCTTCGGCAATCTTTTCATGAAACCGTTTTAACTGCATGTCGAATGAAAGAGTGATGTCCCACAGGTAAATGATCATGCCATCACCTAAATCAGCTTTCATAATAATCCCGCTTCCGATATCAGGATGAATGGAAAAATAATTTTCCGTGAAATCGGTATTGAACTGCTTTGCGAGCCTGATGAATGATAGTGGCGAACCATCATCATTGAAATCAATTGTAATCATGGCAATAGTTTTAATCTATCACTGATAGTGTGATCTGCTGCCAATCATTGCCTTTTGAGAATGAGCTTATGCATCCTCTTTATCGTAGGACTGGTTTTTTTTCAGGTCGCCAGGAAGTGAGCCGGTATGTTTCTTAAATGTGTTGATAAAGCTGCTTACGTCATCATACCCTAACAGGTATGCTACATGTTTCACGTTCGTTTCATTTTGAGAAAGGAGTTCTTTTGCTTTTTCCATTTTCAGATCGAGATAATAATCGTAAACAGATTTGCCATATATGGATTTAAAATGTCTTTGTAATGTTGATTCGCTGGTGGAAAGTTCTTTGGCTAATTCTTTAATAGCAGGAAGATGATCGCTCACGTGCTCTTTTATCTTGTTGATCAGTTCTGAAATTTCATGAGGCAGATGATCTGCAGCAGGCATTATCTGATTTTCGCTGTCAATGTTTTTCTTCATCAGGTTTGTGACGAGTGAAAGCGTAATAAACTTGAGCCTGAAAATATTTGCGCCCAGATGATAAGAATCGATCAGTTTCTGCACATGGTCTTTATCTTCTTTGTCCATAAAACCGACAGCATAACTCTTGTTAGTTAATGAAAAGAGCGTTCCCGGTTTCCGATTTGATGGATTGCTGTATTGGTGAAGTAGCCATGACCGTGAAAAATTAATTTCGACCAGCTCTGAATCTTTGGGTGTAGATATGTGAAGATCTATACGCGGATTATTAAAGGTCACAAGGAGGTTTCGGGAATTATCAATCACTGACTTATTTTGTTCATCACTCCCTGTCAAGATAAAATCATTGCCTGCATTTATATACAACAGGCTATACCATTCTTGTTTGGTGTGTTTATGACTATTAAGCTTAACAGTCATCACTTTTTTAGGGATAGTGTTATAAATAGTTAGCAAAAGCTCTTGCTCAAGAGCAACATGCTGAGATGGACAGTCCATACAAAGCAAAATTTGGGATGGTTTAATTGATTAATGCATTTTTCATCGGAGATTCAGCGTAGTACAAAACTGAAATAAGGCTAGGACAAGAGTTATATGAAGAAAATTATCTTTTTGTTCAACGTTTATATTACAAACTATATTGTAGTATTTATCTTAACGCACATCGCAAAGTTATTAATCATTTTATACTTAAAAATCACATGGACTAATACTATTTATGACCGGATAAAGGTATTTTTTGATTCTATTCCAATATCACTACAGCGTGTGCTGATATAGTTTTGTTATTGCATTCAAGATTACAGAGACGATAATTACTATCGTGTTTTTTCAAACCTTACTCTTCCTTATCCTCTAAGTTTAGTTTTTTCTGTAGAACAATCATTATAAAAATAAAATTGATTGCAAGAAATTAATCACAATCAATTTTATTGATGGCACTCTTTTACCTTAATCGTACTTTATGAAACCTAATTTCTATCCTTTATTTCTTGCTCTTATTTTTTCTTTTGCAGATAGTTTTTCTCAACAAAGCAATCAGGACAACCTGATAGGAGGCAACGTTCAGGCTCAGGATGCATTATCGCAAAAGATGCGCCAGCAGCCACAAACTCCCGCCGGCACTACATCTGAGTGGTATACTGAAGCTATGAAAACAATTCAGGAAATGGAATATCATTTCAATCAGTTTAACGGACAAAATAAATTCAGTGCATTTAACAGAAAACAAAGCATGGCTTTTGTAATTTCTGAAAAAGGGTATGAAGTGAAGAAATTTAATCCGGGTAATCTGAAGCAGGATAACTGGTATGTTGATTTTTCTTTACAATCTGTTTCACATCCAAAAAAGACAAGTATAATCAATGAAGAGGTTACCGCAACAGCGAACAGAAATTTTTTGTCATACGCATCATCTTCTTTACATATTGAATACATTAATAATGAGGAAGGTCTTCGACAGAATTTTATTTTGAATAACAGGCCTGAAGGAAAAGGCAATCTCGAAATTTTTGAAAAAATAAATACAGATCTAGATGTTGACCAGCTAAATGATAAAATAATTTTTTATAAAAAAAATCAGAGAAAGAATGTTCAGTTGATGTATGAAGATCTGAAGGTGTGGGATGCAGACCAGAAACAATTGCGTGCGCATATTGAATTGAGAGATCATCATAAATCAATTGTTCTTGTGGTCGAAGATGCAGATGCGAAATATCCCATCACTATTGATCCGTTGAATAAAAAACCAGACTGGCAGGATAGCGGTCAAGGTCTTTTATTTCCTTTATTAAATGATTTGACGGCGCATATAATGTATGGCTTTAGTGTGAGCACTGCCGGTGATGTGAATGGTGATGGCGTTGATGATATTATTATCGGTGCACCGGCTTATGTGCAGATAGCAAGTGTGAGTGGTGGTACCTTCAATCCAGTTGCAGTGGGTGCGGCATTCTTGTATTATGGTCATAAACCAGGCGGTCCTTCAACAAGCCCGGATGAAGTGATGCAACCAACAACAACGGCAGGTGCATTGTTTGGTTTCAGTGTAAGCACAGCAGGCGATGTTAACGGCGATGGTTATGCGGATGTGGTTGTGGGCGCACCAGGCGATCAGGCTTCTGTGAAAGTGGCTTTATTAACATTGAATGCGAAGCTTGGCAGAGTATATGTTTTTTATGGCGGTCCTTCAGGTGCTTTTGATGGCAATGTCAACACGATGCCGACCGTTTCTGCAACATTGCAGTTGAGCGCTTCGGATCTGACTTCTAATATTCTCAATCTTTCTTCGATCATAGGAACTGTTGTAAATCCTTTGTATGGTTTCAGTGTGAGCTCTGCCGGTGATGTGAATGGTGATGGAAAAGCAGATATTCTTGTGGGTGCTCCGGCTTATATTGATTTGACAACTTTGAATACAACAGGGCGTGTGGATATTTTTTATGGCAGTTCTTCAGGAATTGCAACAACACCTAACCGTACTATCAAGGGAGGTTTGTTAAACGGTTTGTTTGGTTATTGCGTGAGCAAAGCAGGTGATGTGAACAATGACCATTATGATGATATCATAGTTGGAGCACCAGCATCTTTAAGCGTTCTTTCAGTAGGTGCCGCTTATATTTTCCACGGAGGTGCGTCGGGAATAACAGCCACAACTGCTGCGGCTGCCAATAAAAATCTTCAAACACCTGGCTTGCTGAATCAAACATTATTTGGCTATAGCGTGAGCAATGCCGGTGATGTGAACGGTGATGGTTATGCGGATGTGATTGTGGGTGAGCCATTATCATTGGAGCAAACTTTGTCGCTTCAGCTCGTTGCGATTGGTAAAGCGCATATTTATTATGGCAGTAGTAGTGGTATCACAACATCAGGTGCAACGGATTTATCAAGCCCGCGCAGCCCGAGTATTTTAGGAACGGTTCAGGGAAATCTTTTGTTTGGTTTCAGTGTGAGTTCGGCTGGTGATGTGAATTGCGATGGACTTGCAGATGTGATTGTTGGTGAACCGGGAGGTACTGCAGTGAGCTTGTTTACAGGACCTCTTGGCATTGTGAATACAAATGCTGTTTCTGGAAGAGCTTATGTATATTATGGAAGCTACACAAAACCATTAACGACGCCATCATGGTATTTGGAAGACACGCAATCTTCTTTAACGGTCGCTAACCTGATTGGTTTTTCTGTAAGCAAAGCAGGTGATGTGAACGGTGATGGAAAAGCTGATGTGCTGATCGGTGCACCAAATGGAACGCTTGACCTTGGAACTACCTTGACTGGAATAATTGGCAATGCCATTAGTTATGTAACGGTGAACAGCGTTGGAAGTGCGTATGCTTTTTTTGGTTGTTTTGGTTCATCGGGCTCAAACAATCTTACACTGCCTGTTCAGCTTTTAAGTTTTGAAGCTATTAAACAAAATGAAATTGTAGTTACTGACTGGACGGTGAGCAGCGCAGTGAACCTGAACCATTTTGAATTGCAGCGAAGTACTGATGCTGTTTACTTTGAAACAGTTGCTATTGTTTTTTATGATGCATCTATGCCAATATCTTCTAAGTATAAAGTGAATGACTATTCGCCTGCGAAAGGAATGAATTATTATAAATTGAAAATGGTTGACAACGATAATAAATCAACTTACTCAGCGATTGATCCTGTGCAGATTGACAGAGACCCTTCATCTTCACTTGCGGTTGTTCCGAATCCTGTTATGAATTCTTCTTTCAAAGTGGAATTTAAAAACATGGAGCCGGGTGCGTATGATATTTCTATTAATGATATTGCAGGCAAAGTGATGTGCTCAAAAAATATTGTGCTGAACAGTTCTATCGGAGAAGAATATTTTCAGAAGAATTCTGCCATGATGAAAGGGATTTACATCGTGATAGTGACCAATAAAAACACGAGCGTCAAACAATCATTTAAGCTCGTTATTCAATAAGCATTAAGATATTTAATGGACGGGGTGATGGCCAGTTGCGAAAGCGGCTGGTTTTCTATTTTATGAAAATTTAATCATTGGAGCGACTTGCCTTCAAAACTGATAAATTCATTCTTCGCCTGTTCAAATAATTTTCTGAATGTTTGATAGCGTTTTTCTGTTTCTGAATGATCGGCTGATTTCAGTTCATCTTTGTTCGCTTGATTATTTTCTCTGGATTCTGCGGCAAGATTCATTTTGTGCAAATGCATTTCGTGCCTTAGTTCGTCAATTTCTTTCCTTAATTCAATGAAACGATTCTTGAAATTTTCCACTTCTTTTTTTACCTCGGGCTCTACTTTTTTATTTTTTATTTCCTGCAGATAATCATCAAAAATCCGGAGCATGGTGATATCATGATTCAGTTCTGCAATCCAAAGCCTGTACCGTAGATGAAGCCCCATCACTGAAGGTGTTGTAAGCATGACAGCAATTTTTAGGATAAATTCTTTTATAATCAACTGGAATTTAATTTAATTTTTTATAGAAAAAATATTTTTTCCTTTATCGGTAAAAATAAAATGGATAGGCATTATTGAAAAAACATTTGCGATGTTCTTTTTGCTGATGTGCTTCCTCAAATTGCATTATCTTCCGTCTTATTTAATTATTGACGATGCGCCCAAAAGAATATGGTGTTTTTTCTCTTCCTGTTATTGTAGGTTCTCTTGGTTTTTTTGTTGATATATATGATCTGCTGCTTTTTAGTATCGTGCGCAAATCGAGCTTTGCTTCCCTTGGTGTGAAGGCAGTTGATATGAAAGATTATGGTGAAAATATTTTGAGCTGGCAAATGATCGGGCTTACCATCGGCGGGATCATCTGGGGAGTTATGGGCGATAAGAAAGGCAGGAAGAGTGTTCTTTTCAGTTCCATACTTCTTTATTCGCTCGCAACAATTGCTAACGGTTTTGTTACTAACGTTGAGCAATACACGTGGGTGAGGTTTATCGCTGCATTAGGTCTTGCAGGTGAACTTGGAGCCAGCATCACGCTCACGAGTGAGATTCTGCCGAAAGAAAAACGTGGTCTTGCTGCGGCTATTATTGCAACAAGTGGTGTGATGGGAACCATCACCGCATATTTTGTTCATTACATCAGTCATGAAAACTGGAGGCTATGCTATTTTATAGGTGGTGGTATGGGCATTGTTTTATTGTTCCTTCGCGTGGGTGTGCTCGATAGCAGGATGTATAGCTCGGTGAAACAGGCTCATGTTCAGATGGGAAATTTTCTGATGATATTAAAGTCGAGAGAAAAATTCTTTCGCTATCTCCGTGCAATTCTGATCGGTCTTCCTGTCTGGTATGTGATCGGTATTTTAATCAGTTTTTCTGATGTGTTCGCTACGCAATTCGGCATCGCAGATTTTGATCAGCCAAAATCATTAATGCTTCAATATGTCGCACTCGCGTTTGGCGACATGTTCGCCGGGCTTTTTAGCAACTACATCAAAAGCAGAAAAAAAACCTTGCTGATTTATTACGGCATCATGACATTGTTCATCATTTTATTTTTTGCATTAAAAGGTGGCGGCAATGCATTCAACATGTACCTGATATGCATGGGGCTTGGTTTTGGTTCGGGCATGTCTGTGTTATATATTACAATGAGTGCCGAACAATTCGGTACAAACCTCAGAGCAACAGTGGCTGTTTCAGTGCCTAACCTGGTGAGAGGTTTTTTGCCATTGATGCTTTTGCTGTTCAAATTTTTGAGAAGCGATCATGTGTTGAACGATTATGTGACCGCAGCTTGGATAACAGGGGTTGTCGTATTATTGCTCGGGTTTGTTTCTGCGTTGTACACTCATGAAACATTTGCAAAAGACCTCAACTTTGTTGAGCAGTAATAATTTTCTTGTCCGTTTGTTGTTCTCTACATAAAAGATCCTGTCAGTTTTTATTGACAGGATCTTTATTATTATTTGAAACCTGATTTTATTCCTTAATAAAAAATGGCTTTAATGTATACCAGCCAATTGCAGGAAAAAAATGCATTGGAATTGCAAGGCCGGGAAACATTTCCGGGTTTTGCAGATCAAGCGGCAGCGTGATTGATATCGGGATAATAATGCTTACAAAAGTGAGCAGTGTAAAAGTGAGGTTGAAAATCATCTCCGATTTTTTGCCAAACCATTTTTGAAACAGAGAATAACCGACTGCTGCCAGCATACAGGCTAATATGCACAAGCCGCTTACGCTTCCGATGTTTATCAGTTTTTTGAAACTTATTTCAAAAGCAAAAAAATAAACGCGGATATAAACGAGGCATGCTACTGCAGAAAATATGCCGGCGAAAATCCCAAGCAGGAAGTTTTTTTTCTGCATTGCAATTATTTTGTAACAGGGATTGACAATTCTACTTTCACAGTGCTGGCTCCGTGTTCAGGTTCTGCAGTGTTGATGTTATAATCAAGCCTGTTGATATCAAAGCTGCTGTTAAACACGCCGCCATTATCTGTTTTTTGAAAAGTGAAAGGCATTGTGAAATCTTTTTTCACACCATGTATTTCGAGGCTTCCTTTCGCCTGATAGCCACTCGCAGTAGCTGTTATTTCGCTCGAAGTGAATTTGATAACAGGATATTTTTCCGCATCAAACCATTTGTCGCTTTTTGCATGCGTGTTTTTCATGCCGTTGCCTGTGTTGATGCTGGCAACATCAACTGTAACATCAAATTTTGAAGCGGCAAGATTTTTATCATCGAAGTTCACATTTCCTTTAAGCCCACGAAAAACCCCTGAAGGATCTTTGCTGCTGAACTTGATGGAATATTCATCGCTGATTTTCCAATCTTGAGATTTGATAACTGAAAATGCCGACGCAGCCATAATTGAAAATGCTGCAAACGGATAGATGAGTTTTTTCATGATGTTTGTTTTAAAAAGATGATTTGTTTTTAATATCAGAAATTATATACGCAAAATATTTGCGATGGTTTATAATCGGCGAAACTAAATTTTTAAGAATGTGAATTTGATGAATAGCTGCCAAACGGCAAAATGATGCTACGAAATTAAGAAATCATTCAATTTTGCTTTTGCTTATGGTGTATAAATTTGTGGTTGTGATTTAAATCGGAATCAAGACATCTTTAGTACATTACACAAAAATCAAAAGACAGATTGCATGAAAAAAATATCAATTGCCCATATTGCCATTAATAGAAATTTGTTATTGCTTACAATTTTGCTTGGCCTGCTATCTAAAAATAACATGCTGCTTGCGCAGGAACATTTAGAAGCCTCTCCAATTGAAGGCAGATGGGATATTACTATTCATGCCGGCAAGGATCTTCCTTCATGGCTGGAAGTGATGCATTCAGGAGTGAAGACTTTGGTGGGGAGATATGTTGGCGCCGGAGGAAGTGCTCGCCCTATTTCAAGAGTGAACTTCGCTAATAATAAAATGAGTTTTTCGATTCCTCCGCAATGGGAGAGAACAGATAATGATGTTTCATTTGAAGCTACACTACAAGGTGATAGTCTTGTAGGTACAGGAGTTTCAAGCGATGGGAAAAATTTTAACTGGACGGCTCATCGTGCTCCCAAATTGCATCGTGATGCTGCACCAGTTTGGGGAGATCCGATCAAACTTTTTAATGGGAAAGATTTGTCAGGATGGCATGCCATGGGCGATAATCAATGGATCGTTCAGGATGGCATTTTGCGCAGTCCGCATTCAGGAGCGAATCTGGTCACCGACAAAACATTCAACGATTTTAAGCTGCACATTGAGTTTCGTTATCCCAAAGAAAGCAACAGCGGTGTTTATCTGCGTGGACGATATGAAGTGCAGGTGGAAGACAGCAAAGGCAAAGAGCCCGCTGTTGGGTTGTTAGGAGCTATTTATGGCTTTATAGCTCCCAGCGAAATGCCCGCGAAAGATGCAGGCGAGTGGCAGTCTTATGACATCACATTAACCGGAAGGATGGTGACTGTTGAATTGAATGGAGTAACGATCATATGTAACCGAGAAATACCCGGCATCACCGGAGGTGCTATCAACAGCAGAGAAGAAGAACCCGGTCCATTGCTTATTCAAGGCGACCACGGCCCGATCGATTACCGGAATATTATTCTGACGCCGGCAAAATAACATTGCAGGAATGATATAGAAATTCAATATATGTCATTCATTATTTTCTTCTGATAATTTAACATTCATTAGTCGCTGCAAGCAAATCTTTTGGTTAATTTTAAAGACAATTTTTGTTGCTTTTTAACTAACCTAAAGGAGCCAAAGCTATGAAGGCTTTAATGCTGTTATTTCTTTTATTGCCCTATTCTTCACGGATGCCGGGCTCATGGCTTTTGGTAAAAGAGCAAGACGGTATTAAGATGTATAACAGGCCATCTGAACATTCAAAATTCAACGACATTAAAATAGAAACTGAATTTGCAGGAACGCTGCAGCAGCTTGCTAATATACTTGCAGACGTTGAAAAATATACGGATTGGGCTTATGGCACGAAGACAAGCACGATGATCAAAAAAACAAGTGCTTACGATTTTATCTATTATTCAGAAATTGATGTGCCCTGGCCAGCGAACAACCGCGATTTTTATGCGCATTGCAAAATCATGCTGGATTCTGCGACTCAATCTTTAAAAGTAGTTTCTGCCAGCATCAAAAATTATATGCCGGAGAAAAAAAATATTGTCAGGCTTCCATTATCGTCCGGCACATGGAATGTAACGGCGTTGCCTAACAAAAAAATTCATCTCGAATATATATTGGAGCTTGATCCCGGAGGCAATGTTCCTGCTTGGCTGCTGAATTTATTCTCTTCCAAAGGACCGATGGAAACTTTTGAGAACCTGAAAAGAAAAATGAAAACATTGAACAGATAAGTGAGCTTTTTTTAACTATTATGCATTATTCTTAAAGTAAATCATCTCGGCATGTTTAAAAAAATGCTTATTGTGACAATTATTAATCTGGCAATAACACTATTATTGTTCTATTTAGGTTCATATTTGGTTTATAAGCTGAACGTATATTATGAAGCTCGTGATCCTAATGGAGATTTTCGTTCCTGGCTTGGATTCCTTGTAATAATTCTTTTCTTGTTAAATCTCCTGATTGCTTATCTGATTCTCATTCCGTTCCGGATAGTAAGATTATCCACTGTGCTGATTGTTTTGTTTGAAGTGATTGCGTGCAGGATCATTTTAAATATTATTTATTAGAAATAGTTTTAAATACTATTAAGGATTTTATCAACAAATTTATTTCCATCATTTACGTAACTTGTTTCTGAATGAAATAATTTTCAATCATGAAACATTCAACACGTCGTGAATTTTTGCAGTCATCATCAGCAATCGCCGTATCTGCTTTTCTGCCTTCTTCATTTGGGTTTATAAAATACAAACCGCTGTTATCTTTTTCCACGCTCGGTTGCCCCGACTGGGAATTTAATGATATTGTCGATTTTGCCTCGAAGCATGACTATAACGGAATTGAAATCCGTGGCGTCAAACGTCAGCTTGATCTTTCGCAATGCAATGAGTTCGGCAATGCGCAAAATATTGCGACCACTATGAAAATGATGGAAGATAAAAACCTGAAGTTTGTTGACCTTGGATCATCCGCTACTTTGCATTTTCCGGAAGGAGAAGAAAGAAAAAAAAATCTGGACGAAGGAAAACGTTTCATCGATCTGGCACAGCAGTTGAAATGCCCGAACGTTCGCGTGTTCCCAAATAATTTCCCAAAAGATCAGGATAAAAATGCCACGATGGATTTAATAACAAAAGGATTGCTCGAACTTGCTGAACATGCAAAAGGAAGCAGTGTGAATGTGCTGATTGAATCTCACGGTGATCTTGTTCAAATTGATGATATAGCAAAGGTAATGAAAGCTGCTGAACACGAACATGTCGGAATGATCTGGGATGTGGTAAATATGTGGACTATCACTAAAGAGCCACCCGTGGAAGCTTATGCAAGATTAAAAAAATACATCAGGCATACGCATATCAAAAATGCAAAGCTTGCGGATGGGAAAATAAATTATGTTTTTTTGAAGGAAGGAGAAGTGCCGATTTTCGAAGCAATTGATGCATTGTCAAAAGGCGGCTATAAAGGTTATTATAGTTTTGAATGGGAAAAAATGTGGCACCCTGAAATTGCCGCGCCTGAATTGGCGATAGCGGATTATTCAAAAACAATGAAAGAATATTTTAATAAATAAAGCTGAATTTTTATTATGCCTAGCGATTCCTTATTGATTAATAACAAAGCGGCAAAACAAAATACGTACGATGCCATTATTGTTGGCTCAGGCATCTCGGGTGGATGGGCTGCTAAAGAACTTTGTGAAAAAGGTTTGAAAGTGCTGATGCTCGAGCGTGGTGAAAACGTGGTTCATCCGAATTATCCTACTTCAACAAAAGATATCTGGGATTTCAGGTATCGCCTTCATTTGAGTGAAGAAGATAAAAAGAAAAATTTTGTGCAGAGCAGGCATTGGTCATTCAGGGAAGACAACAAACATTTTTATATCAACGATGCGGAAAATATTTATGACGAAACAAAAAGATTTGACTGGATAAGAGGAGATATTGTTGGTGGTCGTTCTTTGCTTTGGTCGCGGGCTTGTTATCGCTGGAGCGATCTTGATTTTGAAGCAAACCTGAAAGATGGAATAGCTATTGATTGGCCGATCAGGTATAAAGATATTGCTCCATGGTATGGTTATGTGGAATCATTTGTCGGAGTGAGCGGAAACAGAGACGGTATTGCACATTTGCCTGATGGAATTTTTCAGCCGCCATTTCAAATGAATGCAGTTGAAAAACATTTCAAAGAAAAAATTGAAAATAAGTATCAGGATAGAAAATTAATTATTGGCCGCACAGCCAATCTCACAAAACCTGTTCAGGGAAGAGGGCAATGCCAGGCGAGAGATCTGTGTCATCGCGGATGTCCGTTCGGTGCATATTTCAGCACCAATGCCAGCACGATGCCTGCTGCTTATGCAACCGGTAACTTAACGGTGAGGCCGCATTCGTTAGTGAACAAAGTATTATACGATGATCAAAAGCAAAAAGCCACAGGCGTTGAAATTCTCGACACACAAACAAATCAAACCATCGAATTTTACTCAAAAATTATTTTCCTCAATGCATCAACAGTCGCAACAACTTTTATTTTGTTGAACTCCGTGTCATCGCGTTTCCCAAATGGGCTTGGCAATGGAAGCGATCAGGCAGGGCGAAATTTAATGGATCACCACAAAGGCCTTAGTGCTAATGCTGATGTTGATGGTTTTGAAGACAGCTATTATTATGGCAGAAGACCAACGCCTGCGTATATCCCACGCTTCAGGAATGTGAAAGAAAAAGACGCCGCCTTTCTTCGCGGTTATCATTTCGGCGCAAGTGCATACAGAACGAGACAACAGGGCGATCATGAAATTGGTGAATCATTGAAAGATGCGTTGAGCATCCCCGGAGGATGGCAAATCAGTTTGTACGCTTTTGGGGAATGCCTTCCTTATGCTGATAACAGGATTATTTTAAACCACCAGAAAAAAGATAAATGGGGCAGAGCTGTTATTGCGATTGATTGTGAGTTTAAGGAGAATGAAAAAACGATGAATAAAGACATGGCTGAGACTGCAAAAGAAATTTTAGAAGCCGCTTCATTTAAAAATATCCATATCAGTAATAATATGACTTTTCCTGGCAATGCGAACCATGAAATGGGTACTGCAAGAATGGGAAAAGATCCAAAAACTTCTGTGCTGAATAGCTTCAATCAAATGCATGAAGTGAAAAATGTTTTTATCACAGATGGTTCATGCATGGTGTCAGGCTCATGTGTTAATCCTTCTCTCACTTATATGGCACTTACTGCAAGAGCATGCGATTATGCTGTTAAAGAAATGAAGCGGATGAACATTTGATGGATAACATCAATGCATAACCGAAAATGATTATTGAGCATTGGCAGGCTGCAGCCAAATGACAACAGAGCCATCCCGTTGCAATTCATAATGAATGTCCTTGGGCATTCGTGTCGGATGAAATGTGATGGACTTTTCGCTGATATTTGTGTAACCCGATTTTTTTAAAGCGGTTATTATTCTTGTTTTTACTTCCTGCATTTCTGCATCGGGTTCTGCATCAAAATTCACTTTAAACAGTGTTTGCTTGTCAGGAAAAGCATTTTTCAAAGAGGTAATATTATTCTCAGTCGCGTCTCTCGGAACGAGTCCATATTTAGGTGCGAAAGCTTTACTGTTGTCAGCAGAAGAAGCCGGTAATAATTTTTCGTCTGTGTTAGCAGCAGTGGCATCTTTTTTTGCAGGCACAGTCTCATCTTTTTTAGCAGCGATGGCGCTGTCAGCTTTATGAACTGTTTTTTTTGTTGCTTCTACTGCATCTGAGGTTTTACTTTTTACTTTATCTATTGCGCCTTTCACGGCTTCCGTTGCAGGTTTTGTATTGTCATTAGCATCAGCAGGCTCGCTTTTTTTTGCTGATGAATTTGTTGAAGCGCTATCATCTTTTGTTGTGCTTCCTGTGCCTTGTCCGCTTTGAGCAGTGGCGGCACTGTCTTTCGTGATGTCTGGAGTTTTTTCTTTGCTTTCATCTTTGCATGCGAACAATAATAATGCAAATGCAGGCAACGCTAATATGTTCCGGATCGTCTTTGTAATCATATCTGATTATTTAGCACGTTAAAATACTGGTTATTTTCAAAAATAGGAAATGTGAGTTATTATAAAATGAAAATATATGATTTGGCTTTTTTTGAAAACAAATTGTTAATCGCAATTTGTTTTTTCGGCAAATATGAATAGTGATTTAGTTTTCATGCGCAATGACTTTACCAAAACTTATATATCGGCTATCAACGGTGTTGTTGCTTACGGTTTGCTACAATTTTTTGCAGGCGCAGGTTCAGATCAAAGGCATTGTGTATGACCGTTCGCAATTGTACCCATTACCAGGAGTGAGTGTTATCGGTGTTTCAGGAATCGGCACTGTCACTGATTCATTAGGAAGATATAATATCAAGCTTCCTTCCGGCGATTCCATTTATTTTTCTTACCTGGGCAAGGCAACTTCAAAATTTGCAGTGAATGATATTCCTTTCAATCTTCAATTTGATATGAGCATTGATGTGTCTATTGATTCTTTGCCATCGGTATCTGTGATATCAGGAAATTATCGGCTCGATTCTCTTGCAAACAGGCGCGAGTACCAGAAAATATTTGATTATGGTGGCATCAAGACTATTGAAAATATGAAAGCGACCAGACGAGTCGGAGTGGGGCTTGGGTTTGATCTTGACGCATTCTTCAGCGGTGCTAACGAGCGTAGAACCGAAGCCTTCCAAAAGAGATTGGAAGATGAAGAGCAGCAAAAATATGTTGATCATCGATTCACAAGAGCCTTGGTGAAAAGAGTGACAGGGCTTGAGCCCCCGGCGCTTGATTCGTTTATGGTATTTTATAGACCCAGTTATAATTTTCTGAAAACTTTCGAGACGGATTGGGAATTCTATAAGTATATATTGGATTCGAGTAAAATTTTTGCGGAAGCCTGGAAAGAGAATCATCCGGATAAATGATTGTCATAATTGTTTTGCTGCCAGATAAAACCCGTTTTTCCTCCTCCTCACGATTTTAATAATAGATGGAATGAAAATGAGGCATACAAATCCTATGATCAATAAATAGCTTCGCGTTGCTATTATTTTCCACTCTTCGAATTTGTAACCAAGTTCTGTTTTGAAAATTTCCCATTTTGTTGGCTGATGGGTCTGTGGGAGAATTATTGTTGCATCGCTGACATCAAGTGCAGGTATTTGTAAGTCTTTCTATTCAATTGGAGGCGGGTTTGTGAATAAATAAACTGTATTATCAACTACAACAAACCTTTTTACTTCATACAGCATTGTTTGATTAAGTAGCCAAACAAATTGACCATAACTAGACCCATTCCCAAATTCTATTTTCAAAACTGAAGATGTATCATGGGTGAATTGTAGTCTTTCAATTTCGCTTTGTATAAAAGATAACATTCTGTCCATAGGAAAAAAATCATTCTTATCATCAGAGTTGTTAATGTAAATGCTAATCAGCTTTTTCTTTTTGATATCCTCATTGAGTGTATATCTTGAAAGGGTTCGTATACCTTTAGGAGGCTTCTTGTCAGATGCTAAAAATAATTTTAGGCAGGTTTTGTCTATAACATCTTCAGGTCCTAAAAAGTAAAGTACTATTGGCAGCCCTAACAGGCTTATGAACCCCGGGACATAGTGCAGTTTTTTTCTTTTCATTTTTATGAGATGCGGAAAAATAAATTCTCCATAAAAATTCTTTCACTCATCAAATCCACAATTAATTATTTTTGGCTTTTAGCATGATTAAGAATATTTCTTCTTTTATTAAAATCAAGCCTGCACTCGCTGTTGGTTTTTTATTTTCTGTATCGAGCCTTTTATTTGGCACCTGGGTGGCAGCAATCCCGGGAATCAAGTACAGGCTTGGGTTTACGGATGGTAGCCTTGGATTGTCTTTATTGCTTTCTCCGCTTGGTGCTATCACAGGCATGTTGTTTTCAACCAGGGTGTTCAGCAAAATTCCGGTCGGCAAATGGATGATGACAGGTTATATGGTGATATGTGTGATCATGACATTGCAGATTAATTCAGTTAACAGAGTAATGTTCTGGATCTGTTTATACTGTTATGGATTGTTCAGTTTCCTCAATGGCGTTTCATCGAATGCAACGGTGAATATTCTTGAAAAAAAATATAGCAGGTTCATGATGAGCACTTGTCATGGAATGTATAGTTTAGGAGGTGCTGTGAGTGCAGGTCTTGCCGCATTGCTTTTTGCTGTTCATGTTTCTTCCGGCATTCAGATCATGATTGTAGCCGCTGTAATTATTATTGTTATTATATCAAACAGAAAATATTTGTTAAGCAATAGTGATGTCATTCATTCAAGATCGGATTTCAAATTGCCATCACTAACGATATTGGGTATCTCATTTATTTGCATGGTGAGCTTCATGGCTGAAGGCTGTGTAGCTGACTGGAGTGCTATTTATTTTAAGGAATCGTTGAATGCACCGAAAGCATTGGTGAGCCTGGGTTATGCAGGTTTTTCAGTTGCGATGACCTTCGGGCGATTGAATGGCGACACATTGATCGCAAGAATTGGTGGAAAGAAAATGGTGATCGCAGGTTGCTTATTAGCTGCAGCAGGTTTTACGATTGTTGTGCTGGCTCCTGCGGTTGCGATTGCAATAGCGGGTTACGTGATGATTGGTTTTGGTTGCTGCTGCATTGTTCCTGTGTTGTTCAGTGCTTCTGCAAATATTCCCGGAGTGAGCACGGTGGAAGGTTTCGCAATGGTCACAACAGGGGGGCTGATCGGTTTTCTGACAGGACCTTCTGTGATCGGTTTTATTTCTGAAAAAGCAAATCTATCAAAAGGCTTGTCGTTATTGATTTTGATGGAGGTCATCGCTGCATTTGCCGCATGGCAAAATAAATTTTTAGTGAAAAGAAAACTCTCTTCTGAAAATGAATTTGCATTTGATGAACAGATTTATTAAAGATATTCATCCTCGTTAATCCGCTTCTGTCATATAGATTTTGAATGAAACTGATGCTGGTATAAATTGCAAGACATCATTTTAAATGCCTTCTCTGTTCATAAAACATATAGGGATTGTTCTGGCGCTTGCAGGCTCGCTTTCTGCGGGCAATGATGAAGCAACACGCATATTACAATCAAATTCACTTCCTGATTTTAGCACTCTGATTTTACTTAAGAAAGATCTAAACAGATTGAATTCAGAGCCAGTTGTCGTGAGCAATCCATCTTCATGCGTCATTCCATTTGTGCGGGCAGGAAATTTAATTTTGATCAAAGCAAAAGTGGACACTACCGAAGGCAATTTTATTCTCGACACTGGCGCTCCAAACCTGGTGTTGAACATGACCTATTTCAGAAATTATCCATCATCAAACAATTCTTCTGACCAGGAGCAAGGCGGAGTCACTGGTTCAGTTGCTGCTGTAAATCCAACTTCAATTGATTCGCTTTCGTTTGGGTCAGTGAAATATTTTAAAATGGAGGCAGACAGGATCAACCTTGGTCATATTGAAAACAGCAAAGGAGTAAAAATATTGGGATTGCTGGGAACAAAACTTTTCAAACAGTTTGAACTGATCATTGATTATGAGAAAAGCCTTATCTATCTTCATCTTATCGGCAAAAAAGAATCAGCTTCTTATAAAAGTGAATTCCTGAAAGACACTGCAACATACACCGCCGTGCCGATTGATATTGTTGAAGACAAAATTGTGGCGCATGCAGAAATGGCCGGAAAAAAATTGAGATTTGTGATTGACAGCGGAGCGGAATCAAATGTGTTGGATAGC
>DATGIX010000179.1:0-4695 GCA_035295505.1 Puia sp.
ACTTTGTGGTAATTTTTTGATTGCATCTGCGCTTGAATCAATCGGTGAAAGCATTAACCTCGCAACAAAAAGTGGTATTGATGCAAAGCAAATGTGGGATATGTTTTCACAAACTTTATTTAATGCACCGGTTTACATTAATTACAGCAATATTATCCTTCAACAAAAATTTGAGCCTGCTGCATTCACAATGAAGCTCGGATTGAAAGATATCAATCTTGTTTTGCAGCTCGCATCATCAGTGAATCAATCAATGGCACTGGCTTCATTGCTGCAAAAAAATATGAACCAGCTAATTTCTGAAGGAAAAGAAAATATTGATTGGAGCGCCGTTTCAACAGGAGGGACAAAAAATTAACTATTCTTCATAAATGATAAAAAATCGCAAAACTGCTCTGACGATTATTTTTATCTTTTATTTTTTAGGCATACTAATAAGACTTCCCAATCTCAACAGACCCTTATCAGACCACAATGAATATGTTGCTGCGAATGCATTGATGTGCATTATCGCATGGGCTGATGGCGGTGGCGCTGGCAAATTCAATTTTGTTCCTATAGCAAGTTATCAAAACGGAGGTGACAAAGTTTATACCGGTTCTATATCGGATAGCAGTGGCAATGTTCTGTACATTACGTTTGGGCCAGGATGGTGTGTTCTGCCTTATTGCATCACTAAAGTTTTTCACATAACGCCATCACCATTATTTCTGCAATTGCTAAATCTATTTCTGCATTTTGTTTCATGCCTGATTTTTTTTGAAATCGTATGCATCCTATTCAACAAATTATATCCGGATAATTATCTGCCTCATGCGATATCATGCATTGTTTTTATACTGAATCCATCATTGCTATGGATTATGGGCAATGCATATCTTCCGGGAGGAATTGCATTGCCTTTTATATTGCTAGTGACATTATACTTCACAAAAATGATTGATGACGCTAAAAATATCAATGTTAGAAATACCTCTATTTCATTCATCGCTTTATTTTGTGCGGTCTATTGCGACTGGATTGGTGTTTTTATTGGCTGTTCATTCGGCGCAGTTCTTCTTTTTCAAACAAGAAAAAATAAAAAATACTTCATTCCTACGCTGACATCCTTTTTTGCAATCTTTGCTTCCTTATGCACAATGTTCATTCAATTCATTTCTCACACAGGATTACAAAAAACCAGAGAAATACTTTCAAACCGGTTATTATACAGAACCTATGGCTCTGATGGTCACGGCATTTTCTTTCTGCTGAAATGGATGATTGATATCTTCTTTACGAGGAATTTTTCAGTGCTTCTTCTAATATTTATTTCATGGATTTTTTTAAAAAAGAAAAAAAATAAGTTGACAATTTCGTTCCCATTAAAGTTTTTCATTGGAGCAATGATTGTATTGCTAATTTACAATGTCATTTTTTTAGGGTGGACCGCAGCCAATGATTTTTCAGTGATGAATTATGTGATACCGTTTTCTATTTTATCCGGCATATTGGTTTATGAAGTTTTTCCTGCGAAGCAAATGTTTTTAATATTATCTGTTTTCTTTGCATTATGCCTTTTAGAATACTATTATTTTAACAGACCTGGAAATTTAGACAGAAAGAATAGACCTTATAACGAATACAAAAAGCTCGGGGAACAAATAAAAGAAATAGCAAAACCAGACGAGATCATATTCATCAATGCAGAGCCTGCGCCACAAGGCTGGTATTATACAAGGCGAAATTATTATATGGTCAACAGTTTTGAAGAAGCAAAGACTGATTTCAAAAGATGGAAACAAAACAAATGCATTTATATCAATCAGCAGAACAGTAACATTATCTGGTATAAAAGAATGACTAAATAATGAAGCGTAAAAAAGCTTTTATAATAATTATCTGTTGCTTTTTATTAAGCGTATTGCTTCGTTTACCCAACCTGAACAGAACCATTTCAAAACATCACGAATTCAATACAGCAGTAGTGCTGATTAATATTGAATCGTGGCGACAAGCAGGCGGTGGTTCAAAATTTCATTTCATCCCGTTATTGAATTTTCAAAATCCCGGCGACAAAATGGCAAATAGAAAATATTATGCTGTTGATACTGCCGGCAATGCAATGTACATTTCTTTTGGGCCTGCGTGGTATGTGATTCCTGATTTCATTTATCAGATATTCAGCTTGCCGGTTAAACCAATCTATTTACAAATCATTAATCTCATCTTCAACCTGGCATCGGTTATTTTATTTTTTTTCCTGCTTGAGCATTTAATTGAATGCAACTCCAACAGCAGATATCTAATTATCGTTTCAGCTTGTATTTTATTTATATTTTCCCCATGCACGCTTTGGTATCTTGGCAATGGATATATCAATGTCGGCATAATGATGCCCATTGTTATTTTGTTATTGCGAATTGTAATCCCATTGATTCATTCGCCTGAGAAAATAACAACAAGAAAATTATTTTTGGTAGCCCTGCTGATTTTAATCCTGATATATTTTGATTGGTTCGTGCTTGTCATTTGCGCCATCGTTGGAATGATGCTTTTATTCAAAATAAAAAAACAACCTGCATATTTTAGGCTCATCTTTACAATAGCAATTTCTTCAATAGCAGGAGTGCTTTTGCTTTTCCTGCAATTTGCTTCCTATGCAGGATGGAATGCCGTAACAACCTATTGGCATGAAAGATTTGGCAGCAGGAGCATCACAAACACAGGCTCTTCATTTCCGGAACTGTTGCGATATCTGATACAGAATTTCGTAACTGCTTATCTGCCGTTATTAATAATTTTATTCGGAACTTTTATCCGGGCAAGATCAAAAAAAATAAAAATATCGTTTTCGCCACCTGAAAAATTATTTCTAACTATTTATAGCGTGTCTGTTATTTTCTACAATTTTATTCTTTTTGAATGGTCATCGGAGCATGAATACTCAGTGCTCCCATGGAGCATTTTGTTTTCTTACCTCGCTGCAAAATTTCTTATGGCCGCCTCAAAAAAACAGCTTGGTTTTTTATTAGTTGCGTTTTTTTTGATGTCCATGTCACAATATTATTTCATCAATCGCCCCGGTAAAATTTCGAGAGAAGGAACTCCATATATCGCTTATAAAAATTTCGGCGATTCACTAAAACAGGTGCCGAAAGATTATAAAATCATGCTCAACATAAAGCAGGACCCCATGATTGAATATTACGCAGGAAGGAATATTGCTACACTACCTGATTATGATTCTGCCAAACGCTATATGCAACATTGGGGCATTTCAAAAGCTGTTTGGATTGAACATGATAATTTCGATTTTAAGAAAATCATCATTATTAAGTAAGTAATATTTTCATCATTTCACTTCCGGAATAAATTTCATTAACTTCGGACTTTAATAGTTGTTTAACTAACCATTGTTCTCACAGATTACTCGGATTACACAGATAAACCTGGTTCTAATTTTATGAAAAAAATTAACCACCTATGAATTTGAATGAATTAACTTATAAAATCAGAGGAGCGATTTTTAAAGTTCACAATACACTTGGTCCTTGATTATTTGAAAGTGTTTACGAAGCAGCATTGGTACATGAACTTAAAAAAATCGGATTGAATGTTCAGACACAATTGGGCATTCCGGTAAAGTACGATGACGTTATTCTTGAATTGGGTTTCAGGCTTGATATTTTAGTTGAAAATTTAGTAATCATAGAAATAAAATCAATAGATAACTTACACGATGTTCACAAAAAACAATTGCTAACTTATCTGAAACTGAGTGAAAAGAAAATTGGGATCCTGATAAATTTTAACGCAAGTTCCTTGATCGATAAAGAAAGCATCATAAGAATCATCAACTAAAAATCAATCTGTGAAATTTGTGTAATCTGTGAGAACAAATTTAAAATTGCTATATGCCAAACCGAATCATTAAAAAAGTTGCAGTATTAGGAAGCGGTGTTATGGGTTCAAGAATTGCCTGTCATTTCGCCGGAATAGGTTTACAGGTTTTGCTGATGGATATTGCTCCAAAAGAATTGAATGATGCAGAGAAAGCAAAAAATTTATCGCCCGATCATCCCGCCGTTAAAAACAGGATCGTTAATGATGCGCTTGCTTCCACACTCAAATCAAATCCATCTCCTGTTTATACAAAAGAGGTTATAAAAAAAATCAAGACAGGAAACTTTACAGATAACATGAAGGATATCGCTTCATGCGATTGGATCATTGAAGTGGTGGTGGAAAGATTAGATATCAAACAATCTGTTTTCACGGAAGTAGAAAAATACCGCAAGCCCGGAACGCTGATCACATCAAACACATCTGGCATTCCTATTCATTTGATGACGGAAGGAAGAAGCGACGATTTCAAAAAACATTTTTGCGGAACACATTTTTTTAATCCGCCAAGATATTTACGTTTGCTGGAGATCATTCCTACACCAGATACAGATCATGAAGTCGTTAATTTTTTACTGCATTACGGTGATCTTTATCTTGGCAAAACGACAGTGCTTTGTAAAGACACACCTGCATTCATTGCGAACCGCATTGGTGTTTATGGTATCATGGCGATTTTTGGTTTGGTAGAAAAATTGGGATTAACGATCGATGAAGTGGATGCGCTTACCGGACCAATTATCGGACGCCCGAAATCTGCGACATTCAGAACTGCTGATGTTGTTGGTATTGATACATTGGTAAAAGTTG
>DATGIX010000180.1:0-13543 GCA_035295505.1 Puia sp.
GTTGTGCCGCCAGGTGCAGTGCAGAGTAGCTACGCACGGACAGGATAAACGCTGAAAGCATCTAAGCGTGAAACCTTCCACAAGATGAGTTTACTTTTAAGGGTCGTCAGAGACTATGACGTTGATAGGCTACAGGTGTAAGACTAGTAATAGTGAAGCCGAGTAGTACTAATTGCCCGTATGCTTTAATTTTTTTACTTTTTATTACAACTCCCAATATGTACTTTATTACATTACTAATTAATAATTATTAATTAGTAATTACATTCTTATGGTGGTTTTGCCGAGGGTGTTCACCTCTTCCCATACCGAACAGAGAAGTTAAGCCCCTCATGGCCGATGGTACTGCACCACAATGCGGGAGAGTAGGTAGCTGCCATATTTATTTAAAAGCCTTTCAGTTTTTGCTGAAAGGCTTTTTTGTTTTCATGAACTTTTATCAAACCACGTAATGCCTAACATGTCATATTTGGTTCAAAAGCCAGACAACCAGTTCTTCAACCTTTCCATCCAATCATCTTTGGTTGTCGGGTTATGCATCCCAAATCCATGACCGCCTTTCGGATAGATATGCATTTCGGCAGGGATTTTATTTCTTTGTTCAGCTTCATAAAAGTGAATGCTGTTCTGCACTTTCACGGCATTATCATCTCCTGCATGAACTAAAAATGCAGGTGGCGTATTAGCTGTTACCTGCATTTCATTCGAATATTCGTTTATTTTTTTTGCTGAAGGATTTTTGCCAATCAGGTTATCTCTTGAACCAATATGACCAATGCTATCTGAAAAACTAATCACCGGATAAATCAAAATCATAAAATCCGGCCGAAGGCTGGTGTTGTTTTTATTCTCAATAACTATGTGATTGAAATGCGTTCCTGCAGTTGAAGCAAGATGCCCGCCTGCAGAAAATCCCATGATGCCGATTTTATTTGGATTGATATTCCATTCCTTTGCTCTCTCGCGAACCATTTGTATAGCTCGCTGCGCATCCTGCAATGGGCCGATTTCTTTATTCACCATCGTTTTGTCATCAGGTATCCTGTATTTCAGAACAAATGCCGTAACGCCCCATTCATTGAATTTTTTGGCAACATCATAGCCTTCATGGCTTGCGGCTAAAATGGAATAACCACCCCCCGGACAAATAATCACAGCTGTCCCATTTGCTTTTTCTTTTGGCGGTAGAAATACGGTTAATGATGGGCGTGAAACATTATGGACTATCAAAATCTTGTTCTCGCCTTCATAAGTGGAAGACTCTTCATTTGGGGAAGGTTTCGAATTAGGAATGCTGTCTTTGTAAAGCGGGATAATTGTTTGGGAAAAGCTTGTCATCATAAAACTGCAATAAATAAAAATAAAAATTATTCGTTTCATACTAGAACAATTAGGATATGAATGTATGCAAAACCAACGACGGCAAAAACCTATTTCCGAAATCCGTTGCGGCCTTTGTATTCTTTGCGCCCGTTGCGTGAAATATTCCGACTTTTGAAATTTAAAACTAAAAAATGAAGATAGGAATTGAAGTACAGCGCATTTTCAGGCCAAAAAAGCATGGCATGGAAGTCGTGGCTTTGGAACTCATCAAACAGATCCAGGAGCTGGATAAAAAAAATGAATACATTCTTTTTGCCAAAGATGACGCAGACAGGCAATGTGTTGACGAAAAATCAAACTTCAAAATTCAAACGATTCCTTCTTATACTTATGCTGATTGGGAACAGTTTCGGTTACCCCAGGCCGTGAAAAAGCAAAAATTAGATTTCCTTCATTGCACTTGTAATACTGCTCCGACAAAATCTTCCGTTCCTTTATTGCTGACCCTCCATGATATTATCTATCTCGAAAAAGTGGATTTCAAAGGAACAGCTTATCAGAATTTCGGAAATCTCTACCGGCGTTTCGTAGTGCCAAAAGTGGTGGAGAAAAGCAAAATCGTGATCACCGTTTCTGATTTTGAAAGGCAAACTATTTTGGAGAAATTGAAATTACCGGAGGAGAAAGTGAAAGTCGTTTATAATGCGGTGAACAAAAGATTCAATGACAATTTTTCAAAAGAAGAAATTATTGCTTTCAAAAAGAAATACAATCTCCCTGAAAGTTTTTTATTATTTCTTGGAAATACTGCGCCAAAGAAAAATACCGCGAACGTGATAAAAGCATTTGCTGATTATTGCAATCAGGCGAAAGATATTATTCCATTAGTAATTTTAGATTATGACAAAGCATTGGTTGAAGAGGCGCTTTCAAAAACAGGAAATTCTCAATTCTCGAAATATTTTATTTTCCCCGGTTATGTGTCACCGTTAGAAATGCCATTGATGTACAATGCATCCACAGTTTTTCTATACCCATCCTTGCGTGAAAGTTTTGGGTTGCCAATTCTGGAAGCAATGGGGTGTGGTGCTCCGGTTATTACTTCCAATACTTCTTCTATGCCAGAAGTGTCTGCTAATGCGGCTTTGCTGATAGACCCGTTCAAACATGAACAAATCACAGAAGCTATCATTAATATATTGGAAAATGATGAACTGAGAAATAATTACAAACGAAAGGGCAAATCAAGAGCTGCAGAATTTACATGGGAAGCCTCTGCAAGAAAATTGCTCTCCATTTATGATTTGATGCATGAATAAATTTGCCACTGAAGGACAGAAACACTGATTTTTCTGTGCTTCAGTGGCAACGAAATCAAACAACCAGCATCGCATCTCCATAACTGAAGAAACGATACTTGTCTTTAATGGCTTTTTTATATGCTTCCATCGCAAGGTCATAACCTGCAAAAGCACAAACCATTATCAGCAAGCTTGTTTTTGGCAAATGGAAATTCGTAATCAGCGCATCTGCGATATTGAACTGATAAGGTGGATGAATGAAAGTATTCGTCCAGCCTTCTGAAGGCTTTAATAATTTTTCTGCAGTGAAAGATGATTCAAGCGCACGCATGGTTGTTGTGCCAATAGAACACACACGATGATTTGCAGACCTCGCTTTGTTCACGATCTTGCATGCTTCATCGTCTATGCGATAATATTCTGCGTCCATTTTGTGCTTGCTCAAATCTTCCACTTCAATCGGGCGGAAAGTCCCAAGCCCTGTGTGCAATGTCACCTCTGCAAAACGAATTCCTTTTATCTCTAAACGCTTAATCAATTCTTTGCTGAAATGCAGTCCTGCAGTGGGTGCTGCAACGGCGCCTTCATGTTTTGCATAAACAGTTTGGTAACGCTCTTTATCTTCTTCATCAGGCTTGCGCTTAATGTATTTTGGCAAAGGTGTTTCTCCAAGCACTTCCAACATCTGGCGAAATTCATCATCAGTTCCATCCCACAAAAAACGGATAGTGCGACCGCGGCTCGTAGTGTTGTCAATCACTTCAGCAACGAGTTCATCTGCTTCACCAAAATATAGTTTATTGCCTACGCGAATTTTTCTTGCCGGGTCAACGATCACATCCCACAAACGATTTGGCTTGTTTAGCTCACGAAGCAGGAACACCTCAATCTTCGCACCTGTTTTTTCTTTGCGCCCATACATGCGTGCAGGAAAAACTTTAGTGTTGTTCACAACGAACACATCTTTATCATCAAAATACTCAAGGATGTCGCGGAAATGTTTGTTTTCGATTTGTCCTGTCTTACGATGAACAACCATCATTCGGCTGTCTTCTCTTTTTTTCGCAGGGTGCTGAGCAATGAGATTTAGAGGGAGGTCGAATCTGAACTGAGATAACTTCATGTGGGTTAAAATTTTTATATGACGGCCACATGATACCAGCGAGCTGGCAGGAGGATACAACGGAGTTCCGTTTACAAACCAGGCCTTACGGCACCCGGCTTGGTATCATGTTACGGCATGATTTTTAAGCGTGCAAAATTAAGGGAATTGCGAGAGAATAAGAAATAAGAAATTAATAATGAGAAATGGGGAGGGCTCGTCTTCAATAATTCAGTATTAGCAAAGGTTTTGCAAAATAATTTTTATGATTTTCCGTCTTTTATGCATCTTCATAACAACTGATATATTTTACGATGAGATTGATTTTTATGCGCAGCCGGTTGAAATTGATTTTCTTGTTGATTATCCCCGCTTTCATTTTCGGTCAGAAAAAAGAACAAAAGAAATACCCTGCATTGCTCTGGCAGATTACTGGCAATGGGCTTACAAAACCATCCTACCTTTTTGGCACCATGCATGTGAGCAGCAAAATGGTTTTCAATCTTGGTGATTCTTTTTATCTCGGCATAAAAAATGCTGATGTAGTGGCACTGGAACTTGACCCCCAATTGTGGCAGGATCAGATGTTCCGTTTTCAAAAAATGCAAAACAACCTTCGTTTTTTTTCTCAGGGTGCGCCGAATGAATACATGAACGAAAAATCTTTTCAGATAGAAAAATATGAAGACAAACTGAAAGCTGCATTGAGTGAAGAGCCGACTATCATCAATGGATTATTATATCGCACTTATCAGCAGCGTGCAGATTTTGAAGAAGACACTTATCTCGATTTATATATTTATCAGACAGGAAGAAAATTAGGCAAACAGGCAACAGGCGTGGAGAATTATTTTGAAACAGAAAAATTAATTCTCGAAGCCACTCAGGATATGATGAAAGATAAAAAAAGAAGAAACAATGATGCCGACGGCGAGTCCATGTATGAAATAGAAAGAAAAACGCAGGACGCATATCGTCAGGGTGATTTGGATTTGTTAGATTCATTGGAGCATATCATGCAATCCTCCGATGCTTATCTTGAAAAATTTTTGTACAAGCGAAATGAGATACAGGCAAATTCGATTGACAGTATTCTGAAAAAACATTCTTTGTTTGTTGGAGTGGGAGCAGCGCATTTGCCGGGCAAAAGAGGCGTGATAGAATTGCTCAGGCAGAAAGGCTACAAACTTCGACCTATTAGCATTCAAAGCAGAGACGCATCGCAGCGAGATGATATCGACAAAATGAAAGTGCCGGTGAATTTTTCTTCCTTCAATTCTGATGATGGCTGTTTCAGCGTGAAGCTCCCGGGAAAATTATATAAACGTGAAGACAACCGCTTCAACGCTTCATGGCAATATGCCGATATGAGCAACGGTGCATATTATATGGTGACGCGTGTTTCAACATATAACAATTTTGTAGGGCAGAATCAGGAAACAGTCCTGAAAAAGATTGACAGTTTGTTGTATGAAAATATTCCTGGAAAAATTCTTTCTAAAAAAATCATTGTAAAGAACGGTTATAAAGGTTATGATATCACAAACAAAACAAGGCGTGGTGATATTCAGCGGTACAATATTTTGGTAACTCCTTTCGAAGTGTTGGTTTTTAAAATCAGCGGAACAGGAACTTACACAGATGGTGATGAGGCGAATCGTTTTTTCAGTTCGATTGATATCAAAAAGAATGATGCGAACAGTTGGGCTGAATATCAGCCAAAACAAGGCGGCTTTAAAGTGAAGTTGCCGGAAACTCCATTCGTTGCAAAAAATGTCACGGGTTTTGATGGCGTTCCCCGCTGGGAATATGAAGCCAATGATTCGGTTAACGGAGATGCATATCTTATTTTAAAGAAGAGCATTCAAAACTACCACTTTCTTGAAGAAGATTCTTTTAATGTGAGCATGATGGAAGAAAGCTTTCGCCTTTCCGATTATATTGATAAAGACAAAACGATTTCCAGCAGATATAATTTGTTTGACGGTCGACCTTCCATGGAAGCAGAATATAGAATGAAAGATGGAAGCTATGTGAAAGCGAAATATGTAATCAAAGGAGCACATTATTATCTGCTTGCAGTGCGAAGCAAAACCAATAAACCTTTTGCTCAGTTTTTTAATTCATTTTCATTTCAACCATATCGCTATGATAACTTTAAGAACTATATCGACACGTTTGTCAATGTTCATGTCTCAACACCCGTGACTCCGGATATTGATGAGAACACAAGAACGATATACGAGAAAAGCACCAGCGAAGAATTTCTGAATGCAGTTTCAGAAAACAATAATTATTGGCCCCGAAATAAGACGGCATTGTTTGATGATGACTCAACGGGCGAAGCTGTGTATGTTTCAGTAGAACCTTATCCGAAATATTATTATCCCAAAGATTCTGCAGCTTTCTGGAAAGACGAAGTGAACGAAAAACGTATTCGTGAAAACCTGATTATAAAAAGCAAAAAACCATTTCGCTTTAATGATTCTGTTGGCGGTTATAAATACATTTTCTCCGACACAGGTTCATCAAGATTGATTTATAGTTGGGTGTTTGTGAAAGACAACCGTTTTTATCGAGTGATAAGCCTGAACGATTCTTTGGATAAAAGTGAATTTGTAAATCGTTTTTATGAAAGCGTGAAACCATTGGATAAAAAAACAGGTGAATCTGTTTTTAATAACAAGCTGGATATTTTTTTCAATGATTTCTACAGCAAAGATTCTGCTATTAATAAAAAAGCAAAAGCTGCGATAGCTAATGTTTATTTCGGAGCGAAGGGAACACCACGCTTATTGCAGGCAATTCAAACTTTGCCTTATAACGACAAAGATTATTTCGACACCAAAACAAAACTGATTAATGAACTTGGTTATATCACAGATTCGAATGTGCTGAAACAAGTGGTTAGCGGATTGAAATCTATTTATGAAAAATCAGGTGACACCAGCACATTTCAAAATGCAGTGCTGAAAGCGCTTGCAAAAAATAAGACAAAAGAGTCTTACGCAGTTTTGAAAAATCTGTTGTTGCAGGATCCGCCTGTGTTTGATAATGCATCCGATTATAATTATTTATTTCAGGATATTGGAGATTCTTTGTCGCTTGCCCGTTTGTTGTTTCCTGAATTGCTGCAATTGTCTTCTGTTGATGATTATAAGGACAATGTTCATAATCTACTTACCAATTTGGTGGACAGCAACTACATGAAAGCCGATGATTATGCGGATTATTTCAGCAAGATTTATTTCGATGCAAAAATTCAATTGAAAAAACAAATGGCTCGCGATGAACAGGAGTTACAAAAGAAAGATGACGATGCTGCTAACCGCTACAACGATATTGCAAGAACTGATGACGACAATGATAATAATGAGCTGGATGATTATGCTGTTTTGCTCATGCCGTTTTATGATAAGAATGCAGTTGTGCCGAAATTTTTTGATAAGTTATTAATAAGCAAAGATGCTTCGCTTCGCCTGAGCACTTCTGTATTATTGTTAAGGCATAATAAACCTATTGCAGACAGCATTATCCAAAACCTCGCGAAAGATGATAAATACAGATTCGATTTGTATAAAAAGCTTGAATCAATTAATAGGAAAGAAAAATTCCCGAAGCAATATTCCAATCAGTTGGATATAACAAGAAGCGCTTTGGCAAGTGCCCGTTCTTCGAAAGATTTTTTTGCTATTGAATATGTCGACAAAAGGTTGGTAAAATATAAATTGAGAAAAGGATGGGTTTATTTTTTTAAATATAAAATGAACAAAGAAGATGAAGGCTGGCAAATGGGCATCAGCGGACTTCAGCCGGAAAACCTGAAAGAGATTAGCAGCGATAATAGTTTCCTGCTTTCCGTCAGTAAAAAGCTGAAAAAAGATAAACCTGTTATTCAGCAATTCGAAGAGCAATTAAAACATTTGTTGTATTCGAAATATAAAAGCGGAGTGTCGTTTTATCTCGACAATGATTACTACATGAACCGCAACAATGACGATGATTAATTTTGCGAGAAGCTTATTTTAAAAACGGAGATGCCTAACCGTTAATCCTCCATTGATTAATTGTTTCAGTGAATCAATGCCAATTTTGATATGGTTCTCAACATAATTCCCAGTCACTTTCAAATCGCTTTCTTCTGTTTTCACACCTTCAGGAATCATCGGCTGGTCGCTTACTAATAGCAAAGCACCTGTTGGAATTTTGTTATAAAACCCAACTGAAAAAATCGTTGCCGTTTCCATATCAATCGCATAAGCACGAATTTTTTTCAAATATTCTTTGAATGCTTCATCATGTTCCCAAACGCGGCGGTTTGTAGTGTACACAGTTCCCGTCCAGTAATCCACCTGATAATCGCGAATAGTTGTGGAGATTGCTTTCTGCAGCGCGAATGCCGGCAACGCAGGCACTTCCGGCGGAAAATAATCATTTGATGTTCCTTCGCCTCTGATTGCTGCAATCGGCAAAATCAAATCACCGAGCTTGTTCCTTTTTTTCAAGCCGCCACATTTTCCTAAAAATAAAACTGCTTTCGGATGAATCGCAGTAAGTAAATCCATCACCGTTGCTGCGGTCGGGCTTCCCATCCCAAAATTAATAATCGTGATGTCGCCAGCAGTCGCGCATTGCATCGGCTTGTTCTCGCCAACCACTTTCACTTTGTGCCATTTCGCAAACAGGTCAACGTAGTTGCTGAAATTGGTGAGCAAAATATATTCGCCAAAATTTTCAAGCTTCTCTCCGGTGTATCTCGGCAGCCAGTTCTGAACTATTTCTTCTTTGCTTTTCATAGCTTCAAAAATTTTTAAGGGTTTAGTTTGATATAACATGCATTTGTTCTCTCTTCAATCCGCCGCGGCGGATTGTGTCACTCACTTGTACAGTTGGTTTTCTATTCGTCTTCAGCATCATTATTTTCAACAACGTTCAATCAACTGCTTTTCTTATCAATGAAAATGTTTGATAACCATCTATACATTTTTTTCATATCAAATAATTTCACATCTTCATGCAGTAAAATTAGCAAATAGTTTCCCCTAAATGATTAAAATCTATTACCCGCGTTATCCTTTCAAAATAAAAGAAGAGGAAGCCGGCAAAGAATTTATTTTCGATGAACTGCGCAAGCAATGGGTGCGTCTCACTCCTGAAGAATGGGTGCGGCAAAATTTTGTGCGCTATCTGGTGGATGTGAAAAAATATCCTGCTGCATATATCGCCATCGAGCGGAAAATGAAGCTTGGAGAAATGAACAAGCGCTTCGATATTCTTGTTTTTGACAGCGCTGCAAAACCCTGGATGATGATTGAATGCAAAGGAATGAATATTACATTGGATAAAACTGTGCTTTGGCAAGCGTTGCATTATAATATTGCGATACCCGTGAAATATCTTGTTATCACCAACGGCGAATATTGTTATGGCTATGAAAAAGGTTTGATTGATTTCGAAGCAGTTCCAGTTCTTCCTTCTTATGGCGAATAAATCTTTCTAAAAAAATGCGGGCCCGGAAGAATCCAGGCCCGGTTTGGTCCATCTTAAAATCCTATGTGAGAGTAATGAAGCCTCTTTTATGCATTCGATTTGCTAATCAATATTTCGTGTATGCTTTCGCATAAAATTTCGTACTGAAATAATTGCTTAGTTCATCGAACGATTAATAACTCAATAATTTTCTTTGGAAAATAAATAACCTGAACTTAATTGTGAGGATGCTGATGTTGAAGTATAATTTGAATCAGCAAAGATGAAGCGCTCGCAAATTGCAAGCACATTTTCAAACGAAGTCCTTTTCATAAGAGATGGTTTTTAATTTAACAAGGATAACATTTTCGCAAGCCTTTACCGTATTTACTGAAATTTAATTGCGTACTTATCAGGCTTGCTTAGTAAAAACGACCGCTGCAAAACATTATTGCAAACTTTAATTTTATATTGTGTTCTAAAGCTAAAAATCCCCATTTGCCTTAGCGAATGGGGATTGAATTATTTAGTGACAATATCAAATTCTATGGGAAAATTCCGAGCTCAGCATAGGATGTTGCTACTTTATTAATCGCAACAATATATGCAGCAGTGCGCATGTCAGGAATTTTATCATTGCTCTTCCAGCAATCAATAATTTCTTTGGTGGCAGTAATCATTGTTTCTTCGAGACCGCTATAAACAAGGTCTGCTTCTTCAGCGCCGTGAAGAATAAATTCTTTTTCTTTTTTGCTCACTTTTTTTCCGGAAAGCTCTTCAATCTGATTTAAAATGTGAGTGTTCATATTTTCAGTAAAACGTTTTTCCATTCTTCCATAACGAACATGGCTTAAATTTTTCAACCACTCAAAATATGAAACAGTGACACCACCGGCATTCAGGTACATGTCGGGAACAACGAGCACTCCTTTTTTAATAAATACATCATCCGCATCAGGAGTAAGCGGCCCATTAGCAGCTTCGCCAATCACTTTTGCTTTGATGTTTGGTGCATTGTCTCCATTGATAACATTTTCCAATGCAGCAGGAATTAGAATATCGCAAGGCAATTCAAGCGCATCTAATGACTTTGTGATATTTGTTGCGCCCGGGAAATTTAATATAGAACCAGTTTTTTTTCTGTGCTGAAAAACTTCTTCTTCATTTAATCCATCTGGATTTGAAATCGCTCCTTCAAATTCAGCAAGCGCAACAATTTTCGCACCACCTTCCCGGAAAAATTTTGCAGTATGATATCCAACATTGCCGAGACCTTGCACTATCACTTTTTTTCCTTCAATGCCAGTTGTTAATCCCACTTTATCCATCATGTCTTTCATGCCGCACACTTCGCGTATGCCATAAAACACGCCAAGCCCTGTTGCTTCTCTGCGGCCACGAACACCGCCTTGTGAAACAGGTTTCCCAGTCACGCATGCCAATGCATCAATTTCGCCGGGGCGCATGCTGGTGTATGTATCGAGTATCCATGCCATTTCTTTTTCTCCTGTTCCATAATCCGGCGCAGGCACATCAGTTCCCGGCCCGATGAAATTTTTCTTGATTAATTCTGAAGTATATCTTCTGGTGATTTTCTCCAGTTCATAAGGCGTGTATTTTTTGGGGTCGATGGAAATGCCTCCTTTTGCGCCACCAAACGGAACATTTACGATCGCGCATTTGTAGGTCATCAATGCAGCGAGCGCCATCACTTCATCGAGGTTCACCGACAAGGCAAAACGGATACCGCCTTTGCTCGGCGATTTGTGCTGCGAGTGCTGAACGCGATATGCTTTGATAACTTCTACTTTATCTCCGATTTTAACGGGGAAGAACATACGATAAACAGAATTGCACTGCTTGATTTGTTCAAGAATGCCCGGGTCCCAATTGGTGAACTTAGCCGCTTTATCAAAACTTTTTTCAACGGCTTCAAAAAATTTGTATTCGGTCTGTTGTGCAGCCATGGCGTGATTTTTTAAGGTTTTATAATTTCATATTTGACAAGCCTGGTCGTGAATGGTGAATGGTCAATTGTGAATGATGAATTTTTTTCTTTTCACTTACTACTTATCACTCACGACCTATCACTTAGCGTTTTCTCTTTCCATCTTACTAATCTTCCTATCAAGGCTTATTACGTAAAAAAATAATCCTGATAATATGATGACAACTACTGTAACCACCACATAAATTTTTCCGTTGCTGCGCAAGGTATCTGCCATCTCCACTTTTTTAGGCATCGTGCTGTCTTGCGCAAATGTTGTAAATGCTAATAACGAACTGATTGCTGTGAATAATATGCCGTAGATTTTTTTATGCATTGCTATATTTCTTTTCTGCTAATAATTTTAAACGTATGCGCAAGCTCGTTATCCATAAGCCAAGCAGTGTCCAACCCGGAACTAGTGCTAATAAAAAAATCAGGTGCATTTCCGAATCCACATCTTTGGAATTGAAAACCGGATTTCCCATGCCACCCGGATGAAGGCTTTCCATCAATCGCGGGATGATAAAAATAGTTGGGAACAGCATCGCAAAAGCAAAAATATTATACACTGCAGCGATGCGGGCACGCTTGTCCAAATCGGTAATTGAATTTCGCAACACGAGATAAGCCAGATAAATCAGAATAGCTATTGCTGCGCCTAATTGTTTTGGGTCGTTGCTCCAGAAAGCACCCCATGTAAATCTTGCCCACACAGAGCCGGTCGTGATTCCTAATAAAGAAAAAACAATACCTGTTTTGGCAAACTCTTCAGCGTAAATATCATTCACAGGATTATTGCTGCGAAGCACTTTAACTGAATAAACAACAGAGACAATAAAAAAAATCATCATGCTCATCCACATCGCCACATGAAAATAATAATTGCGGATGGTCTCGTTGAGAATTGGCTTGTGCGGCACATCGCCAAGAAAGCCTCTTATGAAAGTGAAGAGCAGAAGTGCAACACTTAATATTTTCCACCAGTTTTTCCGAAACATAAATTGTTCTTGAAGGGCGGGGCTTTGTGAAAAGGCAATCGTTATGCAGCCGCCTTTATTGGATTGCAAAAATAGGGCAATCCGAGCCATCTTGAGAATTATTGAATTGCTAATTCAGGAAAATCGAACAAACGATAGTGTTAGTCAGGCTTATTAGCAAAATCAAAATAAGTTTCATTTTACGCTGAATAAAATCCAATAGAAAATTAGTTTAGTTGAAGATTATTATGTCCTTAGCTTCAGGACCACTATTCAACATCGTTGCGTCGCACTCTTGTACTGTAGGGATTCTATTGAGCGCTTCATAAACTTCGGCTGTGCGTGACTGTTAGCTTTGCTAATGAAGCTGCAGCTTTTAAAAAAGTAAGCCGCAGTTGCAATTATTGTTTTGCATGCTGCAGCTTAAGATCGGTATAAAAATTTATATCTTATTTAATAGCCATCATTTTGTTTTAAATTTCTATTCACATCAATTTCTGATTGAGGAAGCGGCATTATCAAAGTTTTGTCATCGTAGCTTAAGCCATCTACATCCAATTTTAAACGCTTCAAAGTCCAAAACCTATCTCCTTCAAAACCTAATTCGCGAAAGCGCTCATCAACAAAATCTGATTGCGCTACAGTTGATAACAAACTTGCACCAGAGCGGGCCCTTACAGCATTAATATCATCAACAGGATCAACACCGCCCATCGGTGAGCCACCTGTCATTAAATTTGCTTCTCCTCTTGTCAGATACATTTCTGCAAGGCGAACTACAGGAATGGCTTTATAGAACAACGACCATTTATTGGCATAATTCCCATCTGTGCCATTGATGCTGCTTCCTGCAGTTATGAAAGTACCTCTGAAATCTGCGGGTTCGAAATAATTAAAATACCCATCCTGTATTTGAGCATCACCACGCCCAGCAGGCTGTCCGGTTGGTTGACCTGCAAAAGGAGCGTAAAAAGTAACAATACCCTGATTGCCTGTGCCGACATTACTTTGATTGCTTTCCTGTATAGCAAAAATATCTTCCGATGAGTTTGAGCTGTTATTAAATGCTTTGTCGTAAGTGTCGGTCAATTTGAAATTTCCTGATTCAATAACATCATTAGCCTGGATTGCGGCATTTGCATAGTCGCCCATATTCAAATACACTCTTGATAAAATAGCTTTTGCACTATACAGGTCTGCTCTGAAATTTGCATTGCTTGCCGGAAGCTTTGCAATCGCTGTTGTAAGATCATTCACAATTTGTGTGTAAACTTCGCTCACAGTTGATCTTGCTGGTTTGTTTTTGGTTGTATCATAATCATACGTAGGCGAAAGAACTAAGGGAACGCCAAGGTTTGATGATGCAGCGCCATCTGAATAT
>DATGIX010000181.1:0-2897 GCA_035295505.1 Puia sp.
TCCCTTTTTTAGCAATAGTTCTGCAGCGCCTTTCACGGTTTGCGCTGCAATTAAATTTGCTGTAGCTGCATCAAAGCCAATTTCAATTCCACCCTGGATATTTGCGCGGATATAACGCATGGCAAATGCTGTTCCACACGCACCTAAAACTGTTGCAGCATTCATTAATTTTTCGTCTATACGAACCGCTTTTCCCAATTGATTAAATATGTCATGCACATATTGCAGCTGTTCTTCGTTTGCATCTTTCGCAGCAATACAGGTCATACTTTCCTGGATAGCGATTGCTGTATTTGGCATCGCACGTATAATCGGTATTTTTTTTCCTACAATATCAGATATCTGTTGTATGTCAATTCCTGTCACAACAGAAACAAGTACATGCCTTTCTTCTTTGAATTCTTTTTTCAATGCGCTTACAACATCGTTTACCTGGAACGGTTTTACAGCAAGAATCACAAGGTCTGCATAACGCACAGCTTCTTCATTCTTATCACTCACCAATACACCTTTTCTCTCGAGATCATGTAGTGTATGAATATTTCTTTTGGTGATGAGAATATGTTTTGGCAAAACGAAACCACTTTGAATTAAACCTTCCGCAATAGCAGTTCCCAGATTTCCGCCGCCGATGATGGCAATTTTTTTATTCATACCTATAATTTTTGATCAAAGCAGTTTACTATAAATAAAATGAGAAAGATAAAATTAAATAAAAAACCCTGATGAACGGGTAAATCATCAGGGTTGAGAACAACTTGAAAAATTTTTAATAGAATTTTTGTTTAGCCAGGTAATTCCGTACGTAATCATCAACACCACGTTCGAGTGAATAAAATTCATCCACATAACCAACACTTCTTAGCTTATTCATTTTCGCCTCAGTGAAGTATTGATATTTATCACGGATATCTTCCGGCATATCGATATAAACAATATTCGGGGTGAGATCCAATCCCGCAAATGTAGCGTTTACCAATGCTTCAAAAGTCCTTGCTTTGCCTGTTCCTAAATTATAAATCCCTGATGCCGGCTGGTGTTCCATTAACCAATAACAAATCTTCACCACATCTCTTACATAGACAAAGTCACGCAGTTGTTGTCCATCTTTATAATCCGGGCGATGCGATTTGAAAAGTTTGACAACACCATCTTTTTTTATCTGGTTAAATGAATGAAAGATCACACTTGCCATGCGGCCTTTGTGATATTCGTTAGGGCCATATACATTGAAGAATTTTAAACCTGCCCAAAAAGTAGGATGGTTTTTTTGATGAAGCACCCATTTATCAACTTCATTTTTTGAAACTCCATAAGGGTTAAGCGGATGCAAATGGCTGATGATTTCATGATTATCATCATAACCTAATTCTCCATTACCATACGTTGCTGCAGAGGATGCATACACAAGCGGAATATCATGCACTGTACAATAGTTCCAGATTTTTTTTGAATATTCTACGTTCAGGTGTTGGTGAATTGCGTAGTTGAATTCAGTAGTATCTGTTTTCGCTCCGATGTGAAAAATGAAATTTATTTTAGGTTTGTTTTGAAACAGCCATTCGAAAAATTGTTCGCGTTCAATTTTTGCAACAAACTTTTTCGTCTCGAGGTTGGGAATTTTATCTGCCCTGCTGAAATCATCAACGAGAATAAGATTATTGAATCCTTTATAATTCAAATAACCGGTAAGGCAACTACCGATAAAACCAGCAGCCCCGGTAATTACAATAGTTGCGTTTTTGTTCATTAAGATTTTGTTAGAATATAATTAGAAAAATTATAAAGCGCTTAATGCATCTTCTGTTTCGCCTGCTAATAAATTTCCGATTGCATTATCATATTTATCTTTCCATTCTGAAATAGTTCCCCAATACATTCCATCAACTTCAACAGAATCTTTTGTCACAAACCCAAGCTCTTCATACGGATGATTGCCCAATGCTTTTTTAAATTCATCTACTTTATCAGCTTTCACGCTCACTACTACCCTGCTTTGCGATTCGCCAAACCAATAGGCATCTTTGCGGATGTTATAATCCGTTGCTGCTACATCAAAGCCAACTCCGTTCGGAAACGCAGATTCAACGAGCGTTACAAACAAACCACCTTCACTAACATCATGCGCTGAAACGATCAGTTTCTTTTTTATCAGTTCAGCAACTTTTTGTTGCAATACAAATTCTTCATCAATATCAAAATGTGGTGCTGGACTGAACTCAACATTATGCAATTTGTGGAGATATTCGGATGAGTTAATATCATCAGTACTTTTTCCAACCAAAAAGATAAGATCATCTACTTCTTTAAAATCAAGCGTCATCTTGTCTTTGATATTTTCCAACAAGCCAACCATCCCGATTGTTGGTGTAGGGTAAACGGCGCCCTCAGGATTTTGGTTGTAAAAACTAACATTACCTCCTGTTACAGGTGTATCAAATTTTCTGCAGGCATCACCCATACCTTTTATAGCATGTACAAATTGGTAATACACTTCCGGATTATATGGATTTCCAAAATTCAAACAATTAGTCACACCAAGAGGTTTGCCTCCGCTACAAACAATATTTCGCGCAGCTTCTGCAACAGCGATCATTGCTCCTTTATAAGGATCTGCAAAAACATAACGGCTGTTGCAATCTGTTGTTACAGCAATTCCTTTGCCTGTCTCACGGACAAGCATAACCGAAGCATCACCAGGTTCGTTAGTTGTTGAATTTGCAGTGCCCACAGTGCTGTCATATTGCACCGCAACCCATTTTTTTGAAGCGATATTGGGTATAGAAATAATTTGCTCTGCAGTTTCTTTAAGATCATCAGGCACTTCAACAGAAGCCGGGTCAAATGATTTTATTTTTTGAAGATAAGATGGTTCACTATAAGCTCTTTCATATTGC
>DATGIX010000182.1:0-7355 GCA_035295505.1 Puia sp.
AGTACAAGAGTGCGACGCAAGGATGTTCAATAGTAGTAATGACGTTGGTTACATAATAAATATTCAAGTCTCAAGTCTATTGCTATTCAATATTCACCATTCTCTATTGACCATTCACCACAACTTCCCATTTTATATCACATCCTGCTGCTTTTAAAGTTGCGGCAACAGAACAATATTTTTCGATAGAAAGCTCACAGGCTCTTCTTGCTTTTTCTGGGTCGATATCGCCTTTCAGTTCAATAACAATAGAAATATTTTTCCAGAGCGATGGGTCCACGCCTTGTTCTCTTGCACCATCAATATGCATCCTGAATGAATCAACCGTTTGCCTTTGCTTTTTTAAGATAGAAAGAATATCGATGCCGCTGCACCCGCCGAGGCCCATCAGCAACATCTGCATTGGGCGCACGCCGAAATTATCGCCGCCGGTTTCAGGGCTGGTGTCGAGGCGCACGGTATGCCCGGTCGAATCTGTTGCTTCGAAGCCATAATCGCCATGAACGCGGTTCACTTCAATATGAATCATTTTAAATAATTTTTGCAAATGTAATTCATACAAGCCCTTATTTTGCATCCTCAATACTGAATTTGCAGAATGGACTATTTTGAATATAAACAGCCTTTTGAGCTGGAGTGCGGCGAGACTTTGCCGGGCATCACCATTGCGTACAACACTTATGGCAGGATGAATGTTGCGAAGGATAATGTGGTGTGGGTCTGCCATGCGCTTACTGCGAATTCAGATGTAGCTGATTGGTGGAAAGGTTTGATTGGTGAAGGCTGGTTGATTAATCCTGAAAAATATTTTATTGTTTGTGCAAATATTCTCGGTTCATGTTACGGAACCACTGGTCCGTTAAGTATTGATGAAAGAACAGGAAAGCCTTATTACAGCAGATTCCCCATCATCACTATTCGCGATATGGTAAAAGCGCATATCCATCTCCGTGAATTTTTAAATATTGATAAAATCCATTTGCTGATGGGCGGGAGCATGGGCGGTTATCAGGTGATGGAATGGGCGATTATGGAAAATGATAAAGTTGAAAATCTTTTTCTCACAGCCACATCGGCTACTGAAAGTGCATGGGGAATTGCGATTCACACGGCACAGCGATTAGCGATTGAAGCGGATGCAACGTGGAAAGATGATTCTGCAGATGCGGGAAAAAATGGATTAAAAGCGGCGCGTGCAGTTGGTATCCTTTCTTATCGCAACTATGGCATTCTTGTAAAAAAACAAACGGAAGAAGATGTTCATAAGATTGATAATTACAAAGCATCTTCTTATGTGGATTATCAGGGTGATAAATTAGCAAGACGATTTAATGCATATAGCTATTGGCTGCTGACAAAATCGATGGACAGCCATCACATTGCAAGAGGGCGGAAAAAAAATGTAGAACAAATTCTTCAAAGCATCCATCAGCGAACTTTAATCATCGGCATCAACAGCGATATTCTCTGCCCGATGGAAGAGCTGCATTTTCTGGCAAAAAATATTCCTGACTCAACCATGATTGAAATTGATTCTGCTTATGGGCATGATGGATTTTTAGTAGAAGTGGAAAAAATTTCGAAAGCTCTTGATCAATGGATGAAAGAGAAGTTAGGCGATGAATAAATCAAAATTCAAATTTAATCATCATCTTTCTTTTCATTTGTTTTGACGAAGGCACTTCGTTTTGGCGAAGGCATTTTACTGTTTTCTCCTTTCACGGATTTCCAAATCACTTCATTCAACTCTAAGTCCGGGGAATTGTCTGCTTTTGCAAAATTGAATTTGAAAGATTGAATGTTGCTTTGCGTGTAAGATTTATTGCGTGCATTCAAATCAACTAAAGCCGGTTTATAATTATAGGTTTCCAAATCAGGCGTATTCTGAAAGCAGCCCCACATGGGCGTTGCAGCCGCATCATATTGGCTCATAGGCGGGAGCCCGAGCAATAATTCCATCGTGCGAAGCATGGATGATGTTGAATATAATGTGTGATTGACAGCATGCTTTTTGATATAAGGGCTAATCACATAAGCAACAGAACGATGTGCATCAATATGGTCGGAGCCATCCTGGGCATCATCTTCCAACACAAAAATGGCAGACTGATTCCAAATCTTACTGTGCGAAATATGATCAACCAATTTTCCGAGAGCAAGGTCATTATCTGCAACATAGGCAACAGGAGTAAGGCTGTCTTTGCTCACTCCGTGCGTATGGTCATTCGGAAGATAGACTGTATTAAAATTCCTCACCTGATTAATTGCGAGCAAGGAATCAAAATCGTGCTCAAAAATTTCTTCCCGATAACCATCGCGGATTCCCAAATTCCACCCTGGATATTGAAAGCAATAATTGGAAGTTTTTTTAAGCACAGGTATAGTCGGATAGCCATTGTCCATGAACTCGCCATAATTGCGAAATGAAACTCCAGCCCGTTCACAATAATCCCAGATGAATCCTTTTGTCGGATTGGCGATTGCACGGCTTCCATCGAAATCATAATTACCGCCTCTGCCACTATAATTCGAGGGCCAGTTCTTCTCAACAAAATCAGTGGCATAAGCCGCCATTGACCAGTTGTGACCATCTGCGCTGACTTCTGCATCCACATAAAAATTATCGAGCAGCACAAATTGTTCAGATAACGCATGTGCATTTGGCGTTACATTTCTTCCAAAAATACAAATGCTGCTATCGCCATTTCCCTGAGGCAAATCACCAAGCACCTGGTCATACGTTCTGTTTTCTTTCAGCACATAAAAAACATATTTGATAGGTGAGCTATCTCCTTTTTTCATAGGTATCACATTGCCGAGTTCCCCCTTAGCAACTGTTTCTTCTTCTTTATTGAACGGCGTATTTTTATAAACCTGCATCGAATAATGCAGGAGCAGATTTTCATTTGGCATTTCAATAACAGATAATGTGCCTCGGAACATGCTGCCGGTGTATAACACATCAGGCTCGCCATTGCTCTTTTGATGTCCGGCAACATGTTTGATTTCTGTAGGCACAGGCCCGTTTACGTTGGACATTGATGACATCCCTTTTCCATTCAATACTAAAATTTTTGAACCGACAACTTTCACGCTTGTAGGGTACCATCCTGTTGGAATAAAACCTTTTGATTTGCTATGCCCCGGATTCGATACATCGAACACGGCAAGGCAATTATTATCTGCATTGGCTATGTATAATGTTTTATCATCTGCTGACAATGCAACACTGTTCGTAGTTGAACCAATGAGCGATGTCGGATATAAAGCCGCATTCAATGTTTCTGAAACTTTTCTCTCAACAGTATTTATTACAGATACTGAATTGGAACTTGCATTGGCGACATAGAGCCACTTCCCATTTTTGCTTATTGATAAATCAGTCGGATGGTCTTCTGTATCGATTGAATCAGTTAATTTTTTTTCCGTTGTATTATACACCCAAACCTTGCTGCCGCCCCATGCAGAAATATAAAGCTCATTGCGTTTAGGATTTAAGAGACAAGTATATGCTTCGGCAGAAAGTTGAATTCTTATTAAGGGTTTCATGGTAAGTATATCGCACACATACAATGAATTGTTTTCTTTCGTGACTACATACAGCAATTTTTTTTCTTCATCAATACAAAGACCGGTCGGGCTTATTTTTTCGATGGGCCATGGGGCACCAAGCTTCAATGTGTCTTTATTAAAAAGTTTCCCATTTCTTAATGCGTAACGAATGATGAAGTCCTTATTTCCACAAGAAGCATATAGAAATGAATGCTTTTTTTCAAAACACAAACCAAGCCACAAAGAGCCCACATTAAGCTGCTGCACTAATTTTTTTTCTTTCAGGTTGATCAAATCTATAGTTTGTTTTCCATTGCCATTATTAGTTACAGCAACATAATTATTATCAGAAGAAACTGACATATTGAGAGGAAGGTCGCTACTGAGTGCTATTGATGATCCTGCAGGGCTGAGAGACCATCCATTGGGCAGTTGGATTTTTTTTGATAATTTTTTTTGAGCAATTGTTTGTTGCGTAGTAAATAGAAATACTATGCTTGCGCAAATAAAGAAAAAAAATTTCATGATACAGCAATTTTAAAATGCGATTTGAAGATAGCTAAAATAAAAAAGAATGATTCAATAGTTGATTCATTACATCAATAAATTCCAAAGCCCCTGGAAAAATTCCAGAGGCTTTGAATAATTATAAAAACCATAATTATTATTATTTCAGCAACCAAATTGTGCCGTTAATATCATCAGTAGTAAAACCCTGTGCTTGCAATGCAGCTTGCCAGTTTGTTTGGTTGTAAGTTTGCTCACCTGTCGGATAAGATAAGCGCAAAGGTATTTTGCCATTATTGCCAATCCCAACACCACTTTGAAATGCAGGTACGCCAGTTCTACGATAATTGAAATAGGCTTCCCACCCTGAGTTTTGGAAGAAGGCCAGATATTTTTGAAGAAGAATCTGGTTAAGCCCGGTTGCACCACTTGCATATTTTACTGCTGCCTGATTATAATAAGCATTAAAATCGAATGTGAAAGGATAGCTTGTGTAATTGCCAAGGCCATTGCCGGGTTGAAGGAAATAAGCAGTAAAACTTGTTTGTGCAGGATTAAGCCCGTAAAATTTCATGGATTCCTGAATACCTGTTTTGTACCATGTTTCCACATCACCGGAAACCCAGCCTCTGTTTATCGCTTCAGCAATATTAAAACACATTTCTTTATATCCTACAATGACATTAGGCTCGCCAACATACCCGTCATAATAACGTTTCCAGTTAGGAAAAGAAAGATAACCGCCTGCTGACAGAGTGCGGATGGTTCCTTCTGCAATACCGGTATTCCCTCCTGCGAACACTCGATAATCTGTAGGAGCAACATTTAATGAATCAACGATAGCCCAGGCAGGGTCACAGGTCATAAATACACGGGCGTCTTTTAATGTAGTAAGATTTTGTACATAAGTTTGTGCCATGTTTTGGTTCTTCCCATCAGAATATTGACCAGGGTTCAAAGGATATGGGTTCAAGTTTGACGATATATATTTGAATTGAAGGTCATCATCGCTGCTTTCGAATATCGGATATTTGGAATGGTCGTTAAGAATGGCAGCAAATTGCTGAGGTGCATTTAAATCAGCATCAGTTGATTGGCTACTCAATTGAATCAGCACCCTGAGCTTAAATGTATTTATCAACTTCTGCCAATTGGAAAGATCATTAGAATAATAAATATCTCCGTATGCAAGCTCAGAATTCCCTGCACTGATCATAGAAGCCATTTCTGTGTTAGCAGTATCTAAAATATTGAGCACATATTTGAACACATCTTTTTGTGATGTATAGGTAGGCGTTGGGTTAGATGCACCTTGTAATGCGTCTGTCAAAGGAATATCGCCTGCCATCATCGTCATTTCATAATAATAATAAGCTTTCAAAAATCTACCGATGGCTTCATATGGATTTACAGTTTCTGCGCCTCCCTTTTTTGCTTCTGCTTCCATTTGCACAACGTTTTTGAGGGCATTTGTATAGGGATCAAATGTACCTCTGCCTGAAAATCCATATTCGTTACTTCCATAATAGGCATAATTCTTACACCAGTATTGATTATAAAGCATTACAATGTCCCATGGCCCATTGCCAACAAGGTCATCCGACATATTGGTGAGCAATGCTTCTAAAATAAGACCTGCCGGCACTGTGGTCGGATGATTGGGGTTCACAAAAGTGTTCTCAATGGTTTTTTTACACGAAGAGATTATAAAAAGACCAGATAACACTATGATATATTTTAATCGTTTCATAATTTTTTTTTATTTAGAGATAATTAGAAAGTGAGGTTCAGGTTTATTCCGAAGCTTCGTGTTGTAGGAGTTTGCAGATTGGTTCCGGTAGCAGTCTGCGTAAGGCCGTCCACATCAAGATCCTTATATCTGCTTGGGAAAAAATATAAAAGATTGCGTCCGACAACAGAAACAGATGCCTGTTGGAAAAACGCTTTATCACCACCAAACAATTTTTTAGGAATAACATAAGAAAGTGTCACTTCCCTCAATTTGGCGAACGTTTTATTAATCACCATTTGTCCGTTTATTGAAGAATATCTGTAAACATAATCCTGCACATAAGCCTTTGTTGCATTTGGGCTTTCTGTAAGATCTTTCATATTAGTTATCTGGCCAGAATGAGGATCTAACTTAATATCAGCACCGGTTAAATTCACACCATCTCCAACAAAAGAACCACCTTGTCCCAGTTCATCATCTGGTCTTGCAGCTCCATATTTTCCCTGAACAGTTTCAATATGTGTGCCTCCCTGAAGGCTTTTCTGGCGAACATAATCTAATGCTTGCCCACCAACCATGCCGTCAAACTGAAAATGCAGAGAAAGGTTTTTGTAGATTAAAGTGTTCCCAACTCCCCAGGTCCAATCAGGATTCCAATGGTGCAATGAATAAGTTGAGCTATATCCAAGTGTTGAATATTTCGTGAGGAGCCCATTCCCCGGGTCGATTACAAATTTCCCATCAGGTGTTTTCACAAAATCACTTGTTTCGTATAGGTCATATCTTGATCCGCTATGTATATATTGGTCAGGGCTCGATTCGTAGTTGATCCATTTCTGATAATAAGTAAACCAGTTTATATTCACTTTCCAGGAAAGGCCTTTAGGGTTTTTGATCACATCTCCGGTAACAGAAACTTCCCATCCGTCGTTGGAATAAGTATCACCATTCACTTCAACACTGCTATAACCTGAAGCGCCGGACATGTTCTTGTTGATAATGTATGGCCCATTTTTATAGTGATAGCGTGTGATATCAAAAATCAACCTATTATGAAGAAGGCGTATGTCGGCACCTAATTCATAGGCCTTTCTATCGGCAGTGTATATATTATTGCTTATTTGTGTGTTTGTGTAAACAGCACCAACCTGGTTATTATAATATGTGCTAGTGTAATAAGTTGGTGTAAAATAATAACCCGGACCACCATAAGGAGATGTCCACGTAAATCCGGAGCCACCGCCTGGCAGAACGTTAGCTGGCGTAAAGTTATCATCTGTTCCCCCAGCTTTGCTTTGAGCATAAGATGCTCTTAATTTAAAGAAAGAAATTACATCAGGCAGTTTTATGTATTCTGAAACTACAGTAGCGAGGTTGATAGATGGATAGAAGTAGCCATTATGAATTAGCGGGAGAACAGAAGATTTATCAAATCTTCCTGTGATGCTCGCAGTGATGTAGGATTTATAGCCAAGATCCAGAGATCCATAGGCACTTAACACTTTCATATTCGCATTCCAGTTTGCAGCCTGCACAGGATTTTCAGAATTATTGAAATTGAAAA
>DATGIX010000183.1:0-4476 GCA_035295505.1 Puia sp.
TCAGTCCGGTGTGCATGACAATAGTGAGACTACGCCTTTGATTGGCAGGTTACAAGGTAAGACGATAAAAGATACTAGAATTAAGAATCAAGAAACAAGGGTCAAGGTACAAGCCTTATGTGCAGCATTCAAAAGAGTCAGGGACTTTCTTGAGCTATGTTTCTTGTGCCTTGTTCCTTGACTCTTATATTTAATCCCTAACTTTAGTAAAAGCACTTGCAATGAACAACCGCGACAAAAGTATTATCTACTTCGTATTAGGTCTTTATTCGCTGATGGTGAGCTGGTATTATAACCACTCCATTCTTTGGCTCATTATACATTATATATTCTGGCCTATATATTTATTATATGAACTGCTTACCGGGCATTTGTCCCATGGAATGTGGAAGGAGATACCGATGTCTTATTTTAAGTAGTCATAACCTGGATTTTAACCTGATTTTTCAGATTATACTGATTGGGCAAATCAGTATAATCAGTTGAATCGCTTAAAATCAGTGGTTCAGACATTTTAAAAAAACTTGCGACCACGTGTAACCTACGCGAAACAGCCTTAGTCATATATCGTGAAAAGACGCTGAACAAGTTCTTGAAAAAGTCGAAAAAGATTGTAACCACGAAACAAATTCAGTAGTCTGATATAAAACTTAAAACAATTAAATAATACAGTTATGGAAGGCTTTCAGATCGCATTAATCCCAATTTCAATTTGCTTAGGATTTTTTGCCATGGTGTTTGGGATTGTATATATGCACAAGAGACAAAATCTCGCGATGATTGAAAAAAATATGGACCCAAGAATAAAAGAACATCGCCCGACTACTTATCAGAATTTAAAATGGGGATTGCTTTTAGTGGGCTCCGGTATTGGATTGGCATTGGCTTATATTGTAACACAATATGTTCTTCGCACAGACGACCCTGCTTTATGGTTTGCTTTTATAGCAATTGGTGGTGGGATTGGCCTTATCCTATCTCACAGAGTAGAGAAGAAAGAATTGTTAGATAAAGGGAATCAGCAACAACAATAACCGTCTATATATCCTGATTATCGAATCAAAAGCATCTTGAAAGAGATGCTTTTTTAGTTCAGAGTCTGGAGCCGAGAGTTCAGAGTCGGTTGCCGCTATTATGAACTCCCGACTCAGAACTCATAACTTCTATTGGGCTAGTGCTTTTTTAATAACGGGATCAAAGGTATTTGCTACTTCAAAATAGCCTTCCTGTCTCCAGCCTTGTCTGCCTAATAAAGCTTTTGTTCTTAATAATAATAATTGCTTGTCTTTTTCAGGAATTGTTTTCAGGTTGATGGTGTCTTTCGCTGCATAATCAGCGAGGCTGTTCCATAATTTATCATCATTATGAAAACCGGTTGCGAAGTCAGAAGCAGTTTTGAACTGTCTAAATTCAGAAAGATGTTGTATGTAGTAAGAATAGACAAAACGGTTAAAAGTATTTTTCACATAGAGTGAAGTAATGCTTCTGTCAATGGTTGCTGTGTCGAATGCAACAAAAATATCAGGAGTGATTCCGCCTCCGCCATAAACTGTTCTTTTGTCAACAAGGGTTTTATAAATTTTTCCAGCATGATCTGTTGTCGTATCGCCATGCAACACTTCTCCATCATGAAAGCGCTTCATCACTTCTTCGTTATATGATCCATGTTCCTGCTTGTTATAAGGCTTTTGAATGCTTCGGCCTGTTGGTGTATAATACCTCGCAACAGTTAATCGAAGTGCAGAACCATCGCTCAATTGATATTGTTCCTGAACAAGGCCTTTGCCAAAAGTTCTTCGTCCGATGATTGTTGCTCGGTCCCAATCCTGCAAAGCACCGGTGAGCACTTCACTTGCAGAAGCAGTACCTTCATCGGTGAGCACAACAAGTTTCCCTTTTTCAAATAGGCCATCAACTTTGCAGTGATATTCAACTTTCGGAGAATTGACTCCTTGTGTGTAAACGATTAATTTATCTCCATCTAAAAAATCATCAGCAACAGCAACGGCTTGCTGCAATATACCTCCGCCATTCCCGCGCAAATCAAGGATCAGTTTTTGCAAGCCATTTTTTTGCAACGCTTGCATAGCCTGCACAAATTCAGGGTGCGTTGTCTCTGAAAATTTATTAATGCGGATATATCCGGTTTCTTTATCAATCATATAAGAAGCATCAATCGCGGGAAGAGGAATTGTTCCGCGAGTGATAGCAACAGATACAGGTTTTTTTTCACGCATAACCGTGATCGTTACATTGCTTGCTCCGGGACCGCGCAGATATTTCTTTATCTTGTCACCATCAATGCCATTTCCCGCAACAGTTGAATCATTCACTTTAATAATCTTATCTCCAATTTGCAAGCCGGCTTTATCGCTTGGCCCGCCTGCAAGCACGCTAACAATATTCACGGTGTCATCAAAAACCTGGAACTCAACACCGATACCTTCAAAATTTCCCTGCAGGTCTTCATTCACTTCAGTCAAATCAACCGGCGGGATATAAATAGAATGTGGGTCAAGATGTGCCAGCATTCCACTGATAGCATTCTCGCCAAGCGTATCCATGTTCACTGAATCGACATAGCGCTGGTTAATCAGGCCAATCACTTCTTCAACAGGTGCTTTTTTTCTTGTATTAAAAAATCCTTTCGGGCTGATATCTGCGCTCAGGCGATAACCGATTACCATTCCAACAACCATCACAATTGCAAACAGAAACGGAAGCCAAACTTTCAATTTTGTCATTCGGGTATTTTTTTCAAATAGCACGCAAATTAAGCAATCGCAGTCAATGGTGAATGGGCAATAGTGAATGAGTGATGAATGGTAGGTGAGTGACTAATTGGTTTGATGCTAAAGGATGATTAAGACGAAAGGCAGGTTGGGCAAACAAAAAGTTAAACGCCGTTTTATTTGATAGAGAAATAATATTTTTGTAGCAATTCAAAGCCCATGTTATCGAATAAAATTACACGTATCATCATTATTGTTATCATCATTTTTGCAAACATTGGCTGTGATCAGGTTTCAAAAAAAATAGTGCGCCGTCACTTAAGTGAAAGCGATGCTATAGAAGTTCTGAGCAATCACCTTACATTAATGCGCGTAGAAAACTCAGGTGCATTTCTAAGCTTCGGCGATTCTCTTTCAAGATCTGTTAAAAACATTTTATTATCAGTGCTTCCTGTGATTGCCCTGCTCATAGCGCTGGCATACGTTCTAAGAAAAGAAAATATGAACGCTGTTACATTAATTGCCATTTGCTTTATCATCGGAGGAGGAATAGGAAATATTTTTGACCGCATTGCCTATGGCTCAGTCACCGATTTTCTATACCTGCATTTTGGAAGCCTGCACACAGGAGTGTTTAACCTCGCGGATATGTCGATTACTACAGGAGCTATTATTATTTTGTTGCAATCCACTTTCAAAAGAATGGTTGTTAAGACTAATGACGATTGAAAATTCAGAAAGCGACTCTGAATTCATAACTCACAACTATTCGACTGTGACACTTTTCGCCAGGTTTCTTGGTTTATCAACATCATAACCTTTTGCAACACCGATATGATACGCGAATAATTGCAAAGGGATTACGCTGAGCATGGGTGCTACCAATTCATCTGCTTCAGGGACAATCATAATGTCATCAGACATTTTCGGGATTGCATCGTCGCCTTCGCTGATCACTGCAACCACTTTCCCTTTTCGCGCTTTTATTTCCTGGATGTTGCTGATAATTTTTTCATGATAAGAATCTTTGGTGGCAACGAAAACTACCGGAAGATTTTCATCTACCAAAGCAATCGGGCCATGTTTCATTTCTGCAGCAGCATAGCCTTCTGCATGTATGTATGAAATTTCTTTCAGCTTCAATGCGCCTTCAAGTGCGACAGGAAAATTATATCCGCGGCCGAGATACAAAGCATCTTTTGAATCTTTATATTTTTCTGCCAGCTTTTTTATGTTGTCATTGGTCGGCAATATTTCTTTCACCTTTTCAGGAATGTTATGAAGTTCATCGAGCAGATGAACATATCGTTCTTCGCTGATGGAATTTTTTTCTTTGGCAATTTTTAAAGCGATCAATGTGAGCACGACTAACTGTGCAGTGAAAGCTTTTGTGCTGGCGACTCCGATTTCCGGGCCTGCATGTGTGTAAGCGCCAGCATTTGATATACGTGCGATGGAAGAGCCGACAACATTCACTACTCCAAAAATAAAAGCTCCTTGTTCTTTTGCTTTTTCAATCGCAACAATTGTGTCTGCTGTTTCTCCACTTTGAGAAATAGCAATGATCACATCTCCTTTGTGAATGACAGGGTTTCTGTAGCGGAATTCTGAAGCGTATTCCACTTCAACCGGTATTCGGCAAAGCTCTTCAAAAACATATTCGGCAATGAGGCCTGCATGCCAGCTTGTGCCACATGCTACCATAATAATCCGTTTTGCATTTTTCAAATGCTCAATATTATTT
>DATGIX010000184.1:0-6682 GCA_035295505.1 Puia sp.
GATGGCAATATGGAAGAAGGAAGCATGCGCTGCGACGCGAATGTTTCTATCAGAAAAAAAGGCGATACTAAACTGGGAACGAAAGTGGAAGTGAAAAATCTCAATTCCATCCGCAACGTGAAACGTGCGATTGAATATGAAGCAAAAAGAATGATTGAATTGGTGGAGAATGGCGGAACAATTATTCAGCAGACCAGAAGTTTTGATGCGAATAACGGAACAACTTTCGCGCTTCGAACGAAAGAAGAAGCGAATGATTACAGATATTTTGCCGACCCGGATTTACCACCTTTTAATATCACAGATGCATTTTTAGAGAATGTCCGCAAAACAATTCCTGCGCTGCCTGAAGAACTGATGAAAAAATATGTTGAACAATTGCATTTGCCGGAATATGATGCGAGAGTGATTTGTGATGACAAAGAAACTGCTGATTATTTTGAATCGCTCATAAAAGAAACGACAAATTATAAAGCAGCCTCGAACTGGATGTTAGGTCCTGTAAAATCTTATCTGAATGATAATAGTATTTCGATAAAAGATTTTTCATTGCAAGCTCAAACATTAGCTCAGCTAATTAAGTTGGTGGATGAGAATAAAGTGAATTTTTCCATCGCATCCTCAAAAATTTTTCCTGAATTAATAAAAGACGCAAATGCAGAGCCATTGCAGGTTGCGGCCAAATTGAATTTGCTGCAAAGTTCAGATTCGGATGAAGTTTTGAAATGGGTCGAACAGGCATTAGCTGCAATGCCTGATAAAGTGAGCGAGTATAAAAAAGGAAAAAAAGGTTTGATTGGTTTGTTTGTAGGCGAAGTAAAAAAAATCTCGAAAGGAAAAGCCGACCCAAAAATCACGAACAAGCTATTGCTTGAAAAACTGGAGAGTTAATAGTATCGTATATTTTAAATACAAAAATGTTATGAAGAAGATTTTGTTGTTGACGATTAGCTATGCATTGTTGATGTACTCGTGCAAAGAAACCGGCGGTGGAAAATTCAGTGTCATCGGCAATTATAAAAACGCTGATAAATTATTTCCAGCAGAGGCAAACGGAAAAATTTCAGGCAAAATATTTTTAGTGGAAGTTTCTTACGGCAAAGACCAGAATCCGGTAGCGGTTGATTCAACGATAGTTTCAGGAAACTCAAATACTTTTCATCTTTCAGGAAAAGCAAAGAAAGAAGGAATTTATGAATTGGTTTTCGGAGATAATTTGTTAGCAATTCCGGTTGTGAATGATGCTTCTGAAATAAAGATTGAGACAGACCTTGGCAAAAGAGATGATTATTATACATCAAGTGGTTCTGATGCGACTAAAAGTTTGCAAAACCTGATTGCAGATTTTGGAAAAAAGAATTTTGAAGTAGGGCAGGATTTTGCTGATATCGACAGCCTGAAAAAAGTAAATGCAACTGATAGTTTATTAATTGCTGCAACTAATGCAAAGAACAACGCTGTTCAAAGCCTTAATGATTATCTCAAACATTTTATAAGCACAAGCAAAAGTGGAACAGTGAGCGGGCTTGCATTGAGCTGGGCTTCGCGCAGTTTTTCTCAGCAGGAATTTGAATCGTCGCTGAATGCTGCTGCAAAAAAATATCCGACAAATGATGTGCTCGTGAACATGAAGAAAAATTATGACATGCAAAAAGCGATGGCGCAGCAGGCTCAGCAACAAAGTTCATCATCATCTTCATGGGTTGGACAACAGGCACCTGAATTGAATTTGCCTGATGCCGACGGGAAAATAATTTCATTGGCTTCTTTCAAAGGGAAATATGTGCTGGTTGATTTTTGGGCGAGCTGGTGCGGTCCATGCAGAGCTGAAAACCCAAATGTGGTAAAAGCTTTCGGCGAATTCAAGGATAAAAATTTTGCAATACTTGGTGTGTCTCTAGATAAAGACAAAGACTCATGGCAACAGGCAGTTAAAGAAGATAAACTGGCTTGGTCGCAAGTAAGCGATTTAAAATATTGGAACAGCAAAGCTGTTGACATTTATAAATTTGAAGGAATTCCTTTCAACATATTAATCGACCCGCAGGGAAAAATAATCGGTCAGGAGCTTCGTGGTGCAGAGCTTGAGAATAAATTGAAGCAAGTGCTGCAATAGTGAATGGTCAATGGTGAGTGGTGAATAATTCTTGTAATTTTCGGAATTGATTTTTTGTACTAAGTATTTGTGCGACCATTGAACATTGTTGCGTCGCACACTTTTACTGAAGTAATTCTATTTAGCCATCGATTACACTACTGATTTTAATAAGAATCAGGATAATCATAAAAATCACATAAATCCAGGTTCAGACTTTTTTCTTCTTCGCTAACGAAATCAAAAGCGCAGGCAAAAAAATCAAATTCGTGAGCGTTGCCATTATCAATGTTAGTGATGTGAGCCAGCCCAAAGATTTTGTGCCGCCGAAATTACTGAAACAAAAAATTGCGAAGCCGGTGATTAATACAAGAGAAGTATAAATAATGCTAATGCCTGTGCTGTGAATGGTTGCGATCACTGTTTCTTTTTCGTCAGCTCCAGTTGCAAGTTCTTGTTTGTAGTTTACTAAAAAACGAATCGTAATATCAATCGCAATTCCTAGGGCAATGCTGAAAACAAGTACTGTAGAAGGTTTCAGCGGGACACCAGCCCACCCCATTACGCCTGCTGTAATCACCAAAGGAATCATGTTAGGGATTAATGAGCATATCAAAATCCTTAAAGATTTAAAAAGATAAAGCATGCAGGCAGCAATCAGCACAAATGCCCAAATGATGCTATCTCTTAAGCCATTAATAATAAAAATGCCACCTTCTAAAAAGGTGACACTGCTTCCTGTCAGCTGAATATTGTATTTTGTAGAATCAAAAACTTCTTTCGATTTTTTTTCAATATCATTCAATATACCTGGCAATCGCATGGTGCCCACATCAGCCATGTTCACGCTAATACGCGTTTGCTGATTATTGCTGTCAATAAACGAGCTGACTAATTTCATCAAACTATTTTTCTTTGCAGCAGTGTCACTTGATTTAGTACTTAAGTAAGGAGCAAGAAGTGCAACATCAAATTGGTTGGGCAAACCATAGCTTGTGCTGTCGCCATCATAATATGCCTGACGAACAAATTTCAATCCTTCTACAATTGATAACGGTTTTGCCATCTCCGGTTTTTCTGAAATGTATTTCGAAAGCGTATCAATCTTTTCAAATGTTTGAAGCGGATTAATCCTTAACCCGTTTTTTCTTTTTGTGTCAACCACAATTTCAAGTGGCATCACACCACGAAAATTTGTTTCAAAAAATTTCAGGTCGGTATAAATCTTATCTGTCTTTGGTAAATCATCGACAATAAAAGCTTCGGAGCGCAACCTGAACATGCCCATAACAGAAACTACCAGCACAATAAAAGTAATTCCGTAAATCAATTTTTGATGATGCAATGACCAGACTTCGAGCTTATCCAAAAGGGCGGTGAGCCATTTGTTTTCCAGATAGCGCATGTGCTTTTCTTTCGGGTCTGGAAGATAGCTAAGCACGATGGGGATTAATATAAAAGAAATGAAAAACAATAACATGATATTAATCCCGGCAACGACACCAAATTCTTTGAGTATGGCACTCTTGGTCAGCGCAAACACCCCAAAACCAATGCCGGCAGCGATATTGCAGAACAAAGTAACAATGCCCATCCTGCGAATCATTTCAATCAGCGCTGCCTTTTTATCACGTGTATCCTTAAACGAAGAATGGAATTTGTTGAGAAAATAAATACAATTCGGAACACCAATTACAACAAGCAATGGCGGTATTAACGCATTCAGCAGACTGATTTTATATCCGAACCAGTGAATGCTTCCTAAACTGAAAACAACGCCAATGATTACAACTGTTACGGAAAGCAGCATCGTGCTGAAACTTCTGAAAAATAAAAACAAAATGAAGGCAGAAAGCAGCACGAAACCTGTCAAAAACCATTTTGTTTCTGTGGCTACTCTTGTAGCCATGTTAGTACGGATTAATGGAGAACCACTCAGATAAACTTCCAGATTATGTTTCTTGCCAAAGTCAACGCAGGGCTGAGTTAGAGAACTCACGACTACATTTCTTTCAGCGGTGTTCATAATATCTTTGTTCACATTAATGGCCAACAAGTAAGTGCTGCTTTGCGAATTGTACAAAAGATTATTATAAAAAGGAAGGCTAAAAAAAATCTTTTTGCCACTGTCAATTTCTGCCTGCGATAAATTTTTATCTGGAAAAATCGGAACAGCTTTCAATTTTTCAGAGCTGTCTTTTTTCACCAGATTGCTCGCAGAAGGAATACTGATAACGCCTTCAACGCCGCGCATTTTTTTTATCTGGTCATTCAATGCGATGTAATCATTGAAAATATCTTTTTCAAAAAGCTTGTCAGTTTGCAATCCCATCAGCATCAGGTTCCCGTCATCGCCAAATTTTTTTTTGAAATCCTGATAAGCTGCATATTTCGGATTGTCAGTCGGAATAGCGCGGGTGAATTCATAGCTCAACTGAACTTTCGAAGCGTGATAAGCCATGAAAGCAGTGGCGGCTGCCAGCACTAATAATAATTGTATCCGAAACTTAAGAACAAAATATGCGATGCGTTCCCACATAATAAATTGGGTTAAATAGAAATGTTAATTGCACCGCAAAGAAAGTTATTTTAAGCGGCTTTTCCAGCTTGCATCTTGTTTCATCTAACTTTGAAAGCGTAAATTAACTTTTAGGATGGCGACCATTCACAAAACAAAGGGGATTGTTCTGCGCACGGTGAAATATGGTGAGACAAGTGTAATTGTTGACATCTATACTGAATTGTTCGGCAGACAATCTTATTTAGTGAACGGTGTCCGCACATCATCAAAAAAAGGAATGGGCAAAGCAAATTTATTTCAGCCAACTGCAATTCTTGATTTGGAAGTTTACCATAATGAATTAAAAAACCTTCAACGGATTAAGGAATTCAGATGGGGTCATTTGTATAAGCATATTTTTTTTGATGTGCTGAAAAATTCAGTGGCATTGTTCATGATTGAATTGCTGCAGAAGTGTCTGAAACAACCTGAAGCAAACGAAGAGCTTTTTTATTTTGCGGAAGATGCTTTTATTAAATTAGATGAAAGTGCCGATACTGTGCTGGCGAATTACACTTTATATTTTTCCCTTCATATATCATCTTTTTTTGGATTGAGAATTGATGATAACTATTCTGAAAAAAATTCAGTGCTTGATTTGCAGGAAGGTTTTTTTGTGAGTGAAAAACCAGAGCATCATCATTATCTCGATGGGAAATTCAGTTTTGCCACTTCGCAATTATTGAAAGCCATGCAACCAAATGAGCTGAGTGAAATCCGACTTAATAAAGAAATGAGAAAAATTTTGCTGAATGCTTATCAAACATTTTTTGCATTGCATATCCAGGATTTTGGAACGATGAGGTCGTTGCCGGTGATTTATGAACTATTGGCTTAAATAATTCTTTTCGCTTTTGAATGGTCAGTTAATTTTTTGTTTTCAATACTTTCTATCAATACAACTCCCGGCTGGTTCCCTTTTTCAAAACTGCCGACAACATCATCTAACTGCAATGCATAAGCGCCGTTAATGGTTGCCCATTGCAGCAGCGTTTTCGTTTCAAGAGGAAATTTTTTTTGAATGGTTTTCAGTTCTTCCAAAATATCAAGCTGATGATTAGAAGCTAAGCTATCTGTCCCGACGACAATTTTGCAATTGTGTTTTATTAATAAATCAATATCGGGCAGCAAACCGGTAATGTATTGGTTTGCATTTGGGCATAAGCAGAAATACAAGTTTTCAGTTTTCAGTTTCCAATTTTCAGTTAAGGGCTCCGAGTTTGTGTTGCCAACTGCCAACTGCCAACTGCCAACTACTTTCAAATCTTCTTCATTCATCGCCACATTATGCACCAAAATCAACGATTGGTTTTTATGAAAATGATGCAAATAACTTTCAAGGCTTCGTTTTCCTGTCGGTTTAAAAAAAGAAATGTCAATTCCTAGTGAGTGATATAATCTTGATAAATCTCCATCGCCATTTTCAAAGAATTTGTTTTCTTCTTCGCTCTCCTGATTATGAATGCTGAGAACATGATTTCCGGGAAAATTTGCAATCAGCTCAAATAATTTTTTTGAAACAGAATATGGCGCGTGTGGAACAATTGAATTGGATTCAATCGGCAAAGCATATTGCTGAGCGAATTGTTTGAAAATTTCTTTAGCACTATCAAACCTTTGCTCAGCAACAGTTTCAGGAAATCCGATTGTTTCAATAAAATTGTGGTAATATAAGTTGCCCTGATTTTTTTGGGCTAATGTATCTGTTGTATTACAAATATCTCCGACAGCAACAATGCCTTTTTCTATCATTTCATTTTCAGCATTAACAATGGATTGTTGAATAATATCAGCAGAAAAATTTCTTTGTTTTATCACCGATAATAGGAAATCAACCAATCCTGTTTTTTCGGGAATCAACCCTTTCATGTGAGACAATTCCAGATGACAATGAGTATTAATAAACCCCGGAGAAATAATTCCTTTGAAAATTTCTATATCATCGCCAGCTTCTTCAGTTGAAATGATTTCCTGAATAATGCCGTTTTCATCTGTAATTAAAACAGCATTCTTTTCCAGCATTTCAT
>DATGIX010000185.1:0-51309 GCA_035295505.1 Puia sp.
AGTAGGAAGGGAGCAAATCATTATGAGATTGAAAAGCTTTATTATGTAACGACTGAAATTTAGTTGAACAGAATCTGGTTCACTTCAAATCATCAACTCAAACATCATGAGAACGATTGCTGAAATATTAACCGCTATTATAGCTTTTGCTCATCTTTATTTTTTGTGGCTCGAAATGTTTGCATGGGAAACAAAAGCAAAAAAAGTTTTTAAAGGAAGCTTGCCCGAAGAATTATTCAAACCGACAAAAACACTGGCAGCCAATCAAGGTTTATATAATGGCTTTCTCGCTGCCGGACTTATCTGGACATTTTTTATTGCTGATGAAAAATGGAAATTGTATGTCGCTATTTTCTTCTTGACATGCATTGCAATAGCCGGTATTTACGGTGCATTTAGCGCTAGCAGAAAAATATTTTTCGTGCAGGCATTGCCGGCAATAATGGCTTTGGTCTTATGGCATTTATAAGCTGCAAACGTTTGCAGGAGAAAATGTGAAAATTGAAGGATTCGATTAGCAGAGAATCATAATTTTGCGCAACCTTAAACCATTTTAGTATATCCGTTCTCCATGTAAAGCGATAGCGCAATTCCTATCGCTTTTTTATTTTGTGTCATGTCAAAATAATGTTTGCACTCCATGCGCAATTTTTGCTTCGTGTTCAAGCAGCCAGCGCTTTCTCCACAAGCCACCACCATAGCCTACCAGATCATTTTTAGATCCGATAACACGATGACAAGGAACTACAATCACAATATTATTTTTTCCATTTGCAGATGCCGCCGCCCTGATTGCTTTGGTGTCTCCAAGCCTTCTCGATAATTCCAGATAGCTGATCGTCTTCCCGAATTGTATCCCAAGCAATTCATTCCACACTTTCTTCTGAAACTCAGTGCCGCTTTGGTTCATGGGAAAATCAAAAAATCTTCTTTCGCCCTGAAAGTATTGAATGAGCTGTTCAATGCAATTGATAATAACTGCAGGAAGCTTTTTCTTATGGTCGATATGTGGCTTTTCAATATTGTCAATAAATAAAATTTCAGTAATGAAATTTTCAGTGCCTGCAATTTTCAACAAGCCGACAGGTGATTGATAATATGTGGAAAATATTTCGATCATATTTTTTGAGCCACATATAGCACAGAAGAAATCTTATCCGTGTTTTTCTGTTTAACCTGTGGCGATTTTTTTCTTACCCGATTTTCCAGCCGTTCTCTGCTTTCTTGTCGGGCTTTAATAAAACTACTTCATTTTTATCAGTATAAACGCCGAGCACCAGGCATTCGCTGAAGAAATTGGCAATTTGCTTCGGAGCAAAATTCACAACAGCAATAATTTGTTTGCCAATCAATTCTTCTTTTTGATATAATGAAACAATTTGCGCAGAAGATTTTTTAATGCCCAATTCACCAAAATCAATAGTCAGTTGATAGGCAGGTTTTTTGGCTTTTGGAAAATCAACAGCCTCGATAATAGTGCCTATGCGCATATCAATTTTTTCAAAATCATCCCAAGTTATTATCATTGCAAAAATTTTGGTGAATGGTCAATAGAGAATGGTCAATAGTGCCTTATATTCGTGTTCAAAGCGAATAGCTGTCATTATTCACGATTGCCTATTCACTATTTCACAATTAAAAATACAAATTACATGAAACGTACAGCAACAGCCGTTTGGAACGGTAGCGGAAAAGAAGGCTCAGGTCACCTCACAACACAAAGCACAACCCTGAACAATACTCAATATTCTTTTAAATCACGTTTTGAGCAAGGTGTGGGAACTAACCCCGAAGAACTAGTTGCAGCTGCACATGCAGGTTGTTTTGCTATGAAGCTGAGCTTCGTGTTGCAGGCAGCTGGATTTACTGCAGATTCCCTGGATGTCACTTCTACAGTTACGTTGGGGGATGGCAGCATTACTGGTTCTGATCTTGTGCTGAAAGCAAAAATTCCTGGCATCACCGAAGAGAAATTCAAAGAAGCAGCAGAAGATGCAAAATTAAATTGCCCCATCAGTAAACTGCTGAATACTGCCATCACGCTTGACGCTCAATTAGTGTAATAAGAAATTAAGGAACAAGGTTCAAGGTACAAGAGCTTCTTGCGCCTTGAACCTTGTATCTTATCTCCTTAGATTTTGCATTCACTTAACATCTTCATTTGTTTTGTTAATTATCTTTACCCGCTATGAAAAGATACAAAACTGGTTTATTGCTGCTTCTGGTTTCAACTGCATTTCGCTTACATGCACAAGACAGCCTTGCACTGTTACCTACAAACGATTTTGATGCTCCATTAGATAAGGTTTCGGCTGGAGCGGGAGTGGGCTATGAATATGGCGGCATCGGTGTCAATGCAATTTATTATCCGCTAAGAAATGTTGGCGTTTTCGGTGGTGTGGGCTGGCAATATGTAGGCGTTGGCTATAATGGAGGAGTTAAGGTGAGAGCCTTTGTTCAGGCTCCTTCCGTGTTGATTATTCCTTATGTTGAATTTATGTATGGAACAAATACTTTTGTTTATTACAGAGATAATCCGGGCTACAATAAGCTTTTCAAAAACTTTACATTCGGTGGTGGCATTGACATCAGGCCCGGCAACTCCAAGCTTGGCTTTATTTCGTTAGCTCTTTATGTGCCTTTACGGACACCCGATATCAAGAATTACACAAATGATTACATCGATCATTTTTATGGCGTAACACCTACCAATAAATTGTATTGGCTGAATGCATCCATCGGATATAAATTCATTTTGTGGAAATGATTTTCTAAAGCCTGATAATTTTTCCCATCAATCGCTTTTGTAAACTATTGTAGAAAAATATGCTCATTTTCTACAATTCACCTTTTGAGAAGGCATGATTGTCTCATCATCAGCGCTGGCATTCAATTTGGACTTTAATTTTCATTAAATGGTTTTTTATGAAAATTAAATGGAGGCTTTTATTCGTCCTGTTTATTATTTCGGTTCTATATATGCATTGCTCAGCGCAGGACACTTCTTACCAGCCTGCAAAAATCCAGACAGTTTATATCCAATCTGAAAAGATTAATGTTTTCCCAAACCCTGTTACTGCAAATTCTGATTTTAATATTGAGATAGATTCTGTTCGCGATTATTTTCTTGCCAGAATTCTGGTATGCAATTTTTCAGATGTGATCGTCAAAGATGAAATTGTGAAAGTGCAAAAAGGCGATAATAAATTTCAGATTAATTTATCCGGTTTCGAGCAGGGGAATTACTCTGTGAGAGTGATATCTAAAAATGGAAAACCTTTCATGTGTTCAAGTCAATTGGTAATAAGATAAATTTTAGATAAGAACAGAGGAGAAATGCGGGCGTTATATCCAAAGACTTACATCTTTGATATGGCGGTTTTTTATTTTGCGCTGTCTATCATTTTTAAAGCTACCGGATTTATTAACCGTCAATCGGACATTAATATTTTTATCAAATAATGCATCTTTAATGTAAATTACAAGCTCAATCCATTTCATAACAGCCATAGAAAAAAACATTAATGAAAAAGAAAAATGCAACTAACAATTCCCGAAGAGATTTTCTGAAAAGTTCTTCCCTGGCAGCAGCAGGTTTTTTTATTGTGCCAAGACATGTGCTGGGCCGTGGTTTTGTGGCCCCAAGCGATAAGGTAATCGTTGCTGCCATCGGCGTTGGCGGCAAAGGTGAAGTTGACACTGATTTTATTGACAAGACCGGAAAAGCCGAGATTGCTTATCTCTGTGATGTGGATGACCGACAAGCTGTAAATGGCAGGAAAAAATTTGCGAAAGCAAAATATTATAAAGACTTCCGTGAAATGCTTTCCAAAGAAGCAAAATATATTGATGCGGTGACTGTTTCAATACCTGACCATCAGCATGCCGTTGCAGCGATGGCGGCTATGCAATTGCATAAGCATGTGTATGTGCAGAAACCTTTAACGCATGATATTTATGAAGCACGTATGCTCACACAAGCTGCGCACAGATATAAAGTGGTAACACAAATGGGCAATCAAGGGTCAAGTGGCGACGGTGTTCGCATGTTGCAGGATTGGTATAATGCCGGCATCATCGGTGATGTGAAGACTGTTTATTGTTTTACAGACAGACCAATTTGGCCGCAAGGAGTAGTGAGGCCTTCCACATCTTCACCTATTCCTCAGGGATTGGATTACGATCTCTGGCTCGGGACAGCACCAAAAAAAGATTATTTCGAAGGCGTGCTTCCATTCAACTGGCGCGGCTGGTGGGATTATGGAACCGGCGCATTAGGCGACATGGCTTGTCATATTATGGCGCCGGCGTTTGCAGTGCTTGGCCTTGGCTATCCGGTTTCTGCGGAATGCAGCGTGGCTACAAAATATATTGAGAACTGGCACCCGGGATATTTTCCGGATAGTGGGCCGATTGCATCGCACATCACTTTAATTTTTAAAGGACAGAATGGGAAACCTGATGTTGATCTGCATTGGATGGATGGTGGCATTCAGCCTACCCGGCCTGTTGAACTTGGTCCGAACGAAACATTTGGTGATGGTGGTAACGGCACCTATTTTATCGGCTCAAAAGGTAACATGATGTGCGGCACTTATGGCGCCGATCCGCAACTGCTACCGACTTCAAGAACCAAAGAAACAAAAGTTCCTCAAACTGTGGCACGCGTTCCGGGAGCGGATGAAATCGGTCATTACGATTCATGGATTGATGCGATTAAAGCTGGTTATGGAAGCGACAAAGCAAAAAACCTAAGCTCACATTTTGATATTGCAGGCCCGCTCACAGAAAGCGTGCTGATGGGCAATCTGGCAATTCGCAGCTATGATATCCAGAAGAAAAATGCAAAAGGAGAGTTTGATTATCCGGGCAGGCATATTAAATTATTATGGGACGGCCCGAATATGAAGATCACCAATTTTGATGACGCGAACCAGTTTGTGAAAAGAAATTACAGAGATGGCTGGAGCCTGGGAGTGTAAAAAGTTGTAAGTGTTAAGTTGTAAGTAATAAGCGAGGTGACACCTTTTGAAAAAGTGTCACCTCGCTTATTATTCACCCACTCATCACATCAAGCCAATTTCTTTTCATGGTCACCTATCTTTTCCATAAATTTCCATATAGTTTGCGAACTATGTGGTTCGATAATTGTAAACATGAGAAGAAATTAAACTCCTAATTGATGTACGACATTTGTTGCATAGGTCATATTACGCTGGATAAAGTTGTCACTAAGAAATCGGTTGTCCACATGGCAGGCGGAACTTCTTTCTATTTTTCTAATGCCATCCGGAATATGGACCTGAGATATTTATTGGTTACTTCTCTGGCTAAAAAAGAAATGCATTTTGTTTCAGATTTGCGCGAAGAAGGAATAGCTGTGAAAGTAGCCGGACTGTCTGAGCATACTGTTTATTTTGAGAATAATTATGCACTCAATCAGGATCACCGCACGCAGCGTGTGCTTCAAAAGGGTGAACCATTCAGCCTGGAACAATTACAAAATATTAATGCTTCCATTTTTCATCTTGGGCCTTTATTAGCAGATGATATACCTGTTGAAATTATTAAGCAGCTTTCTGAAAAAGGAAAAGTATCTCTTGATGTGCAAGGCTATCTCAGAAAAGTTGAAAACCAGAAGGTATATTCTATCGACTGGCCTGATAAAAAAGAAGCACTTCAATATATTGATATCTTAAAAGCCAACGAAACAGAAATGGCAGTGCTCACTGGTTCTTCTGATGTGAAAAAAGCTGCCAGGATTTTATACGACTGGGGGGTCAGTGAAATTGTGATTACGCTTGGCAGCAGAGGGTCTGTGATCTACGATGGTTATCATTTCTACAATGTTCCGGCATTTAGCCCCATCACTACTGTTGTTGATGCAACAGGTTGCGGCGACACTTATATGGCTGGCTATCTCTATCAACGCCACAAAGGCAAAAACTTCAGGCAGGCTGGAGAATTTGCGGCAGCCATGGCTACTTTAAAAATCGAATCATCAGGGCCTTTCACAGGAACTGAAGAAGATGTATCTGCTTTTTTGATCAATGCAAAGGAGAGAGCTGTGTTTGGGATTTAAAACGCGAATACTTGCGAATTAAAATAAATGAACCCAAACGATTCGATAAAATTCTTGTTCGTTTGCGTTCAACTTTTTTATAAATTACTGCCTTAAATTCTTCACACCTAAATAAAGTAGCAGTAACATGAAAAGCAAGAATGCTCCAAGTTCATCACGCAGAAAATTTCTAAAAAATTCAGCAATTGCAGCAAGTGGTTTTTTTATTGTCCCAAGACATGTGCTTGGCCGCGGTTTTGTTGCTCCAAGCGATAAATTAATGGTTGCAGGCATTGGTGCCGGTGGCAAAGGAGAAAGCGATCTGAAGAATTTTTCTGAAAGCGGAAAAGTTGAAGTGGCGTATCTCTGTGATGTAGATGAAAGGCAGGCTGCCAAATCAGTGGCTCGTTTCCCCAAAGCAAAATATTATAAAGATTTTCGCGAGATGCTGCACAAAGAGCATAAGCATATTGATGCGGTGTCAGTTTCCACCCCTGATAATATTCACGCAGTGGCTGCAGCTTCAGCGATGCAGTTAGGCAAGCATGTGTATGTGCAAAAACCCATGACGCATGATATTTATGAAGCACGCATGCTAACGGAGATGGCTAACCGATATAAAGTGGTCACGCAAATGGGCAATCAGGGCTCGAGCGGTGATGGCGTTCGCCAGATGCAGGAATGGTACAATGCCGGCATCATTGGTGATGCACATAAAATAACTGTGTGGACAAACAGGCCAGTGTGGCCACAGGGATTAGGCATACCCAAAACAAAAGATGAAATACCCAAAGAATTGGATTGGGATTTATGGCTCGGCCCCGCGCAGTTCCAGGAATATCACAAAGAATTTGTGCCATTTAGCTGGAGAGGCTTCTGGGCTTTCGGAACAGGTGCGTTGGGAGATATGGGCTGTCATCTGATTGACCCTGCTTTTAAAACTGTTGGGCTTGGTTATCCTTCAGAAGTGGAATGCAGCGTGGGAAGCCTTTATGAGAAAATGTGGAATGCAGCTTATTATCCAGAAAGCTGCCCTTCATCGTCTTCAGTGATTTTAAAATTCCCGGGCAAAAATGGCAAGCCGGATGTGAAGCTGCATTGGATGGATGGCGGTATTGTTCCTGAGCGACCGGAGGAATTAGGTCCTGATGAAAGAATGGGTGGAGAAGATGATGGTGGCGTTCTCATTGAAGGAACAAAAGGAAAGATGATGTGCGGCACTTATGGAAGCAACCCGCAACTGTTGCCAACATCCAGAACAAAAGAAGTAAATGTTCCTCAAACACTGGCTCGTGTTCCGGAGGGACATTATGTGCAATGGGTGAATGCATGTATTGCAGGTTATGGAAAAAATCAAGTGAGCTCTCCGTTTGAATACGCAGGCCCGCTGACTGAAACAATTCTGATGGGCAATCTTGCATTGAGGAGTTATATGATCAAAGGCGCTAATGGCAAATTCCCGGGAAGAAAAAAATTATTATGGGATGCTGTGAATATGAAGATCACCAATTTTGATGAAGCCAACCAATTCGTGAAACGCGATTACAGAGAAGGCTGGGGAATTAAATTAGGATAGGCATTGGTGTTATTCCATTTCTGTATTCAAAGGCTTCCGAGATTTTAATAATTTCGGAGGCCTTTTTGCTGATTACCGGCGCTCTTGTTGGCGTCCTCGCCAACAAGCATAATAAACATCAATCAATAAAATGTGTCAGCCATTTATAAGATTTATCCTGATTCAGATAGAAGGCTGCCGATGACCATTTATAGTTTTCAGGCAATGCTGCCAGATTCCAATGTCATTGACAAGGATTGTTGTGGATATATCCCATTTTTTGATTAAAAAATTTCTCCGACCAGCATTCTTTCACCATTGATTCTCTTTGCCAGAACTGATATTGCCTGTCAATTTTATTTACATAATGTTTATTCAGCATCGTGGGATCCGCAGCCATCAAATATTTTTTGAATGCGTGTGCTGTAAAACTAAGCAGTGCTCCCTGTGCATAGAATCGCTCAATCCCATCAGATATTTTCCATAAAAGATGAATATGGTTAGGCATAATCACGAATGCTTGCACGGAGCATCGTTTTTGTTCTACCAGCCATTGAAGTGAATCGATAATAATTTGCTTGCAATTATCGTCTTTAAGTAGGTGTTTCCAGTCTAAAATAGTAGCGGTCAAAAATTCGGTATGATAAGATAAGGTCATCATGTAAAGTTAGTTGTTGGCGGGGATGCCAACAACCGCGCAGAAAAAATTCAATAACAGAAAAAGAAATTTATTTTTTTATTCTGCACTTTCGCCCTTGTTGGCGTCCTCGCCAACACGCATAATTAATCCGAAAAAGTAAAATCATGGGGTAAGCATAGTTGTTGGCGGGGACGCCAACAACCGCGTATTCTTGATGATAACAAAAATTATTTTCTAACTGTTGACATACTGTTGTCACAACCCTGAAATATTTTTGAGCATTAAAAAATTTAAAACTTATTACAATGACAACACAACAGGTAGCAGACCGCTTCTATGAATTGGATGCAAAACATGATTTCCAGACAATCTATTCAGAATTATATTCTCAAAATGCCAAAAGTATAGAACCAGCGCATAGCGCATGGGGCACTGTTCAGGGAATGGAAGCCATACACGAAAAAGGAAAAAAATTTGGCGAGACGATTGTGGAAATGCATGACGGGCACACTGAAAAACCGATTGTAGCAGGTAATTTTTTTGCATGTGCAATGGGCTTTGATGCAACAATGAAAGACAGAGGTCGCGTAAAAATGGAAGAGATTGCGCTTTACGAAGTAAAAGACGGAAAGATAGTTGCGGAGCAGTTTTTTTATTGAGAGAACTTTGATGTAATTCCTTACTAAATATTGATGCGAAAGGCTTCTAAAACTAAAAGCTTTAGAAGCCTTTGTTTGTAGTTGTTGGCGAGGACGCCAACAACAGCGAAAGCAGGTAATTTTTTTGCATGTGCAATGGGCTTTGATGCAACAATGAAAGACAGAGGTCGCACAAAAATGGAAGAGATTGCTCTTTACGAAGTAAAAGACGGAAAGATAATTTCAGAACAGTTTTTTTATTAAGAGTATTTGATAAAACGCTATCAGCATTAATTAGAAGACTTCCGAAGTTTTTAAAACTTCGGAAGTCTTTTCTCGTATTGTCGGTATTTTTCTACTAACGCATTAATGAATAGTCGATAGCGAGGTCAAAAAAATCTTTGTCACCAAATTGAAATCTTGAAATAGATTTATTTTGGATTTCTTTTTCAACTAGTCGCATAGCCATCTTAATATCATTGTTAGTGATATATGCAACAATTAATAAATCACGATACAGTAAGTTATGCTCTCTGTCTGGCTTGTCTTCAATATATTTAATAAAATCTCCTAGCGTCTTGACTTTGTTTACTATATCGTTTAGGGTGTTATTAATTACTGTAATTAATGATTTAATGTCTTCCAATAGCTTTTCTTCCACTATGGCTAATTTGTATTCAGAAATTTTAATTCCAGGTAACGTAAACGCTCCCTCGCCTCTGAAACTTAATGGCATCTTTTTATTTTCGGTTAGTCCAACTATTTCCCAGAACGTGTCGTCGACTGATAAAGGTTTAAAAAAAAGTGTCGCACTAATGCTTGATGTCTTTGACCAAGTGGTAACAATGACATCAAAAAAAAAGCCATTTATTTCTTTGTATGCAAAGAACGATTTGAATTTCCATTTGCTCTCTTTGAAAAGGGCTTTGATCTTTTTATCAATTTCTTCGTCTTTAAGTTTGCTCGGAGACTTTGACATAGTGAAATAAAATTACTCCAACCCCTCAAATATACCTACTATCCAAACTAAATCCGAAGTTCAATAACAGCACTACCGACGATCCGCCGCGGCGGACGCAACGATGCCGAATCGGAGTTCCTCCGCACGTTTCCCACAACTTCTAAAAAATAATTTACCTTAAACTGTGATTTTGCAATTGCTTCTGCGAATAATGATGCAAGAACATTTTTATTAATGGGAACACTGACCGATACCGAAGAGTTTTTACAACTGATACAGGAAAATAAGCGCATTATTTTCAAGATATGCAATTCGTATTGCCATAACAAAAGCGATCGGGAAGACCTTGCGCAGGAAATCATCTATCAGCTCTGGAAATCGGGGAACAGTTTCAATGCGGATCATAAATTCTCCACGTGGATGTACCGCATTGCGCTGAACACGGCCATTTCATTTTACAGAAAGGAAAAAAGATCAGGCTCTGTTGTTTCACTTGGAGAGCATGTGGTCGATATCAAAGATGATGACGATGGAGCTGATGCCTTACAATCCAACATCAACCTTTTGCAAAAATTTATCAATGAACTGAAAGAGCTCGACAGGGCATTGATGATCCTTTATCTGGAAGAAAAAAGCTATGGCGAGATTGCTGAAATTTTAGGGATTACGGAAACCAATGTAGCGACGAAAATCAGCCGCAACAAAGAAAAGCTGAAACAAAAATTTTTAACATCAAATCATTGAAATATGGAAGACATGGAATTAAAAAATCTCTGGAAAGAATATGACCGGAGAATCGAAGAAGCAAAAACGATCAACCTGAAAACTTTTGAGTTCCTGCAAACGCAGAAAGCAAAATCAAAATTGAATGCGCTCAGCACGTTTAAAAAATGGGTAATCTTTGCAGGCATTTTGTGGATTGCGTTTCTGGTGTTCCTGATTGTGAACTCACTTGCAATCTCAAAAATATATTTTGTCCTTTCTCTTTCTGCGATTGTAATATTCAACATTATTGCTGTAGCTGTATATATTAAGCACGTGATCCTTATTCATGAAATTGATAACAGCGAAAGCCTGATTGAAGCACAACAAAAAACGGCGGAGCTTCAGGCATCAACACTTCAGATTACGCGCATCCTTTTTTTGCAGACACCATTTTACTCCACTTTTTTCTGGAGCCAGGGAATGATCAATTCAAACCCGACTGCATTCTTCCTGATATCTGTTCCTGTTGCTTTGCTTTTTTGCTTTGCCTCATTCTGGCTTTACAGAAATATCAATTATAAAAATGTAGATAAGAAATGGTTCAAAATATTATTTGGCAGCAGCGAATGGACTTCCGTTGTCAAAGCCATTCAATTCATGAAAGAAATAGAAGATTTTAAAAGAGAGTCAATGTAAAATCACCGCTTTGCAAAATGATTTATCTTCATTGCTAATAAATATATTTTCTCATGAGCAAATATTCAGACAATGTTATAAATCATTCGCGGCTCATTAAAAAGCAAAAAAATAATTTTCTTTCCCTTTTATTATTCGTTGCGTTGATCGCAACGAATAATAATTTATTAGGGCAGGCGCCAAAGAATGCTCTGCGATACACTGTTTCCATATTAAAACCTGCCACTCATTCTTTTCATGTAGAACTTAATTGTAGCAGTTGGGCAGAAGATACCATTAATCTGAAAATGCCTCAATGGATGCCCGGCTATTATCAGATCATGAACTATGCAAAAGAAGTTGAAAATTTTTCTGTGAAAGATAAAAACGGAAAAGTTATAGGAGTAAAAAATATCAATGAAAACATCTGGCAAATCGTGAATAAATCTCATGGTGCTTTTCGTGTGAGCTATGACGTGAAAACAAATAAGCAATTTGTTGCGAACAGTTATGTTGATAGCGGACATGCTTATATAATTCCTGAAGCTGCATTTTTATACATAGACGGGCATCTAAATACAGCAGTTAATGTTAAGTTGGTTGTCAATAAAGAATGGAATAAAATAGCTACCGGTTTGCAATATGTAAGTGGAAAAGTCAATGAGTTTTCTGCTCCTGATTTTGACATACTATACGATTGCCCGATACTTGCAGGCAATCTGGAAGAACTTCCTTCTTTTAAGATTAATGGGATCGAGCATCGCTTTATCGGATATCAGATAGGTGATTTTGATAAGGAAAAGTTTATGGCAAGCCTGAAGAAAATAGTCGAAGCCGGCATCGCAGTCATTGGTGATATTCCTTATAAGCAATATACATTTATAGCCATGGGAAATGGGAGAGGAGGCATCGAGCATTTAAATAATTGCACTGTTGGTTTTAATGGCAATGAGCTGAGCAAAGAGGGCGCGATGAACAGAATGATGAATTTTCTCGCGCATGAATATTTTCATCATTATAACGTGAAGCGCATCAGGCCTTATGAGCTTGGCCCTTTTGATTATGACAATGAAAATAAAACAAACCTGCTTTGGGTAAGCGAAGGGCTTACTGTTTATTATGAATATATGCTTGTAAAGAGAGCAGGGCTTGTATCGGATAAAAATTTATTTGCTGATTTTGAAAACAACATTAGTACACTTGAAAATAATCCGGGACGTCTTTATCAATCTTTAACTCAGGCGAGCTATGAAACATGGAGCGATGGGCCATTTGGAAAGCAGGGAGAAGAAGCGAACAAATCCATTTCTTACTATGAGAAAGGCCCGGTTGTAGGGTTGTTATTGGATTTTGAAATCCGTCATGCGACAGCCAATAAAAAATCTTTGGATGATGTAATGCGATTAGTGTATTGGCAGTATTATAAAAAACTGCAGCGCGGATTTACGGATGCTGAATTTCAGCAAGCGTGTGAAGCGGTGGCCGGCACTTCATTGAACAAAGTGTTCGAATACGTTTATACAGTCAAAGAGTTTGACTATAATTCTTATCTTTCTTTTGCCGGGCTTAAAATTGATAAAGAAAAAAATGCCGATACGGGAAAGCAAAAGTTTTCGATTCATCAGGCAGATAATGTGACTGCTGATCAATCTGCCATATTAAAAGCGTGGTTGGGAAATTAAAGAGCAATGAACTTATTCGGTTTTTGAATTATGGTTATCCGAAATTTTTTATCTTCACTGCATATTACGTGTCAATTTAACAATTATTTTCAGTCATATAAAAATACCGGAATGAAAATCTTCAAAGCAATTGCTGTCATCATTTTTTCTGTTTCTTTTCTAAACATACAAGCTCAGCCAAGAAAAACGGAAGACTTTGATAAAGGCTGGAAATTTTTTCTGGGCGAAGCAAATGGCGCACATAATATTGCTTTCTCCGATTTGAAGTGGAGAGATCTGACGTTACCACACGATTGGAGCATCGAGCAAAAGTTTGATGAGAAAAGCCCAACCACAACAAGTGGTGGCGCGTTAGCAGGTGGCATCGGCTGGTACAGAAAAGTATTCACCATTCCTGAAACTTCAAAAGGCAAGAAAATATTTATTGATTTTGATGGTGTGTATATGAACAGCGAGGTTTGGATCAATGGTCAATATCTTAGCAAACGGCCTTATGGTTATAGTTCGTTCAGGTATGAGTTGACTCCATATCTGAAATTCGGAGCAGAGAAAAATCTAATTGCAGTGAAAGTGAACAATGCTCCGCAGCCAAACTCACGATGGTATAGTGGCTCAGGCATCTACAGAAATGTATGGCTTATCACTACTGATAAAATTTTTGTTGACCATTGGGGCACCGTTATCACAACGCCGATTATCACGGAGAAAGTATCGACTGCGCATATCGAAACAAGCATCAAAAATTTAGCGGGCTTTCAACCTTCACTTTCTGTGACAACCATTATTTATGACGCATCAGGAAAAGAAGTTGCCAAAAATGAAAATCGCGGAATGTCAATGAAAGATTCATCAGGAATCATAAAACAGGATATTGATATTGCGAATCCGCTGTGGTGGTCTGTCGATAAACCCTTCTTGTATAAAGCTGTCACGCAAATTTCAAGCAACGGAAAATTGTTCGATGAATATTCAACAACATTCGGCATTCGTTTTTTTGAATTTGATGCTGATAAAGGTTTTTCACTAAATGGAAAACGAATGAAAATAAATGGTGTTTGCGATCATCATGATCTCGGATGTTTGGGAACAGCGATTAATTATCGTGCGTTGCAAAGGCAATTGGAAATTTTAAAAGCAATGGGATGCAACGCTATCAGAACCTCACACAACCCACCGGCACCGGAGCTTTTAGAGCTTTGTGATAAAATGGGATTTATTGTTCTCGATGAAGCTTTTGATATGTGGAAGATGGAAAAAAACAAATATGATTACCATTTATACTGGGACGAATGGCATAAAAAAGATTTGGAGGATTTAGTGCGTCGCGACCGCAATCATCCTTCTGTGATCATGTGGAGCATCGGAAATGAAATCAATGAAGGATGGGACACGCAGGATTCTACAGTAAATAATCATGGTTATATCATCGCAAAAGAATTGGGCGAAATTGTTCATTCGCTTGACCTGACAAGACCCATCACTTCTGCGCTGAACAACCCTAATCCTAATAACCCTATTTATCGTTCGGGCGCATTAGATCTGATTGGATATAATTACGATAATAATAATGTCGCGAAATTTCACGAACGCTTTCCCGGCAAAAAATTTTTGGGCACAGAAACAGTTTCAGCTTTGGAAACCAGAGGGCATTATGATGTGTATCTTCCTTCAGACAGTATTCGCCGCTGGCCTGAAAGCTGGGACAAGCCTTTTGATAAAGGAAATAAAGATTTGACAGTGTCTGCTTATGATCAGGTTTCTGCACCCTGGGGAGCAACGCATGAAGAGACCTGGAAGAACTATAAAAAATATGATTTTCTCTCGGGGCAATTTATCTGGACAGGGTTTGATTATATCGGAGAGCCGACTCCTTATCCATGGCCTGCTCGTAGCTCATACTTTGGTATTATAGATCTGGCAGGCTTTCCAAAAGATATATATTATATGTATCAAAGCGAGTGGACGGATAAACCAGTGCTGCATATTTTTCCTCACTGGAACTGGAACAAAGGCGATACCGTTGATGTGTGGGCTTATTACAATCATGCTGATGAAGTGGAATTGTTTTTAAATGGGCAATCATTAGGAACAAGAAAAAAGGAAGGCGATGACCTGCATGTAAAATGGAGAGTTCCTTTTGAGGCAGGGACATTAAAAGCGGTTTCAAAAAAAGATGGAAAAATTGTTTTGACAAAAGAAATAAAAACAGCAGGTAAGGCAGCAAAAATTATTTTGAGCGCAGACAGAAGCGCTATTAAAAGTGATGGAAAAGATTTATGTTTTATAACAGTGAGGGTTGTTGACGCGCAAGGGAACCTTGTTCCTGATGCAAGCAACAATATTCAGTTCAAAGCAAATGGTGACGGCGCAATTGTTGGCGTTGACAATGGTAGCGAAACAAGCATGGAATCCTTCAAGGCAAGCGAGCGCAAAGCTTTCAATGGATTATGTTTGGCTGTTATTCAATCAAAAGAAAAATCAGGAAGCATACAGTTTATTGCAACATCGCCGGGATTGCAGTCGGCAATTCTGCAAATATTGGTAAAATAAGGTTTCACGCAACGGGCGCAAAGAATGCCACGAGACAACGAATAATAAACAATTACGTCGCGCTCTTTGTTTTCTTTGCGCCCGTTGCGTGAAACACCCGAAACAACTAAATTTGTTCTCTCAATCAATTTGAAATGGCGAATAAAACATTATTGATCCATCCTTCTGATAATATCGAAGTGGCATTAACAAATCTTCACAAAGATGAATTGGTGAGAACTGGAACGAATGAATTTGCATTAAAGGAAAGCATTCCGGCAAAACACAAATTTGCAACAGTTGATATTCCGGAAGGCGGAGATATTATCATGTATGGCGTGCTTGTTGGCAAAGCTGTGAAATTTATTCCGCAAGGCGGGTTGATTAGCACAAGCAATATCAAACATGCAGCGAACAATTATAAATTGGGTGAGAGAAAAACTTCATGGCACCAACCTGATGTAGAAAAATGGAAGAGCAAAAATTTTATGGGCTTTCACAGGCAGGATGGTTCTGTCGGAACTGCGAATCACTGGCTGGTGATACCAATGGTGTTTTGTGAAAATAAAAATGTGAGCGTGCTGGAAGAAGCTTTTATGAAAGCGCTTGGATATAAGCCAAAACAATCACCGTATCAGTCATTCGTTGAAAGATTGATTAAGATGCAGTCTTCAAAAAATGCAGAAGACATTTTATCATCAGAAATTATTCTGGAAGAAGATGATGAAAAAGAACATAAAGTTTTTCCGAATATTGATGGTATCAAATTTTTGAATCACACTTTAGGTTGCGGTGGCACGAGACAAGATGCGCAATCTCTTTGCGGATTGCTCGCAGGTTATATCACTCATTCAAATACAGCAGGAGCAACGGTTTTGAGCCTTGGTTGTCAAAATGCTCAAGTAAGTTTATTAATGGATGAAATAAAAAAGCGCGATAAAAATTTTTCTAAGCCATTATATGTTCTGGAACAGCAGCATATCGGCAACGAACAAAAAATGTTGCAGGAAGCCATCAAAAAAACTTTCGCGGGATTAATGATTGCGAATCAAAATGTGCGCATGCCTGCGCCATTGAATAAATTGTGCATTGGTCTGGAATGTGGCGGCAGCGATGGTTTTTCCGGCATCTCTGCGAATCCTGCGATTGGATATACTTCTGATATTTTAGTTTCGCTTGGCGGTTCAGTCATTCTCTCTGAATTTCCCGAGCTCTGTGGCGTTGAGCAGGAGCTTAGTGACAGATGCGCTGACGAGCCAACTGCCAATCGCTTCATGGATTTGATGAACACGTATAACCAACGTGCAGAATCACTCGGTTCTGGTTTTTATGCAAATCCTTCTCCGGGAAATATTAAAGATGGATTGATAACGGATGCGATTAAAAGTGCAGGCGCTGCAAAAAAAGGCGGCACTTCTCCTGTCACCGATGTGCTCGATTATCCCGAGAAAGTCACCAAGCCGGGATTGAATTTATTATGCACTCCCGGAAGTGATGTAGAATCTACGACTGCAGAAGTAGGCTCTGGTGCTAATATTGTTTTGTTCACGACTGGTCTCGGAACGCCGACGGGAAATCCAATCACACCTGTTATAAAACTTTCTACAAACACACCTTTGTATGAAAAGATGAAAGATATTATTGATATAGATACCGGTGATATCATTGCCGGAAAAGAAACCATTCAGCAAGCCGGCGAAAGAATTCTTGAATACATTATCAAAGTGGCGAGCGGAGAAATAAAAGCAAAAGCTGATGCGCATAGCCACGATGATTTCATTCCATGGAAAAGAGGGATTTCTTTGTAGAACATTTCACGCAACGAACGCAACGATTACAACGAAGTAAAGTTGATACCCCAAGATTCGTATTTCTTCTTTTATGTCCTGAGCTGCATTGCTACTATTAAGCATCGTTGTGTCACTCACTTGTACGGTTGGAATTCTATTCAGCAATGTGCAACAACAAAATGAAATTTATTATTGATTCTTCTTAAGTTTGTTTAGCAAGAATTTACCAGCTCGCCATTGCGAGCCTTGCGTAGCTTGACGAAGCAATCTGCCTTGTAAACCGAATGCTATAGCAATGTCAGATTCGAATAGCTTTGTTCCCCGCCATGACGTGTAACTTCTCAATTAATTTATATTTATCAACCTGACAGTTTTAATCAATGAAATCTTAACTTGTAATCCTAATTTGATTGCTTATATGAAGAAAATAAAATTTCAAAACTGCTTTTTGATTTTGCTGACATTTGCTTTCGCTTGTAATAGCCCCGAAGAGAAACCTAAAGCAACAACCACAAATCCCGATAGCGCCATGTCAGATAAATCGTATGCGCATGACCGTGAATTTCTGAAAGCCCACACAAAAAATATGATTGAGCTGCAAAGCCCCGATAGTGGCGCAAAAATTTTATTAAGCGCCGATTATCAGGGAAGGGTGATGACCAGCACTGCAACCGGTGACAGCGGAACAAGCTTCGGATGGATCAATTATAAACTGATTGAAAGCGGCGAAAAGAAAAAACAATTCAACCCTGTCGGTGGTGAAGAAAGATTTTGGCTGGGTCCTGAGGGTGGGCAATATTCCATCTATTTCAAAAAAGGAGATTCATTTAATATCGCTCATTGGCAGGTGCCTGCAATTATAGACACAGATGCTTATGAAATTGCTTCGTCTGATAAATCTCAGGCTGTTTTTGCTAAAAAAGCAACCCTTGTTAATTACAGCGGAACTTCATTTGATATCAATATCGAAAGGAAGATTTCTTTGCTTGATAAAAAGCAACTTGAAAAAAAATTAAATCTTCCCATTCCTTCATCTGTTCATTTTGTAGGTTTTGAAACTGATAATAGCATCACCAACACTGGCAATTCTGATTGGAAAAAAGAAAATGGTTTATTATCCATTTGGCTTCTGGGAATGATGACTCCATCTGATGAAACAAAAGTGATGATACCATTTGCTCCGCAAAAAAATATTCACGATTTTATTACTGATAACTATTTCGGCGCTATTTCTCCTGACAGGTTGCAAATAAAAGACAGTGTTCTCTATTTCAAATGCGACGGCAAATCAAGAGGGAAACTTGGATTATCGCCTGTCATTGCAAGATCTATTGCTGCTAGTTATGATTTTAAAAATAATGTGCTTAGCCTGATTTTTTTTCCTGTTGACAAAAACGGATTGTATGTAAACTCCAAATGGGAATTGCAGAAAGAGCCGTTCAAAGGTGATGTTGTAAATTCATACAATGATGGCCCATTAGCTGATGGTTCACAGCTTGGGCCGTTTTATGAAATCGAATCTTCATCATCTGCAAAAGAATTGAAAAAAGGAGAGAAGCAGGAATACAAACAAACAACTTGTCATTTGCAGGGCGACTATGAAATTCTGAGAACCATCGCAAAACAATTGCTGGACGTTGATTTAGACGAAGTGAAGAAATAAGTGGTAAGTGATAAGTAGTAAGAAGTAAGTAACATTCACCATTGACTATTCACAATTCACAACATGCATCTATACAAAACACTCAAAGCAAACATTCTTGTTGACGATAGCAAATCGTATTTGATAAACGAAGAATGGGATGTGCTCATCAATCGAAAAAATCTTTTTGCTCATTTGTCATCATTCAAAAAGGAATTGAATGAAATGGCAGAAGCAGAATTTAAAAAATATCTGCAGGATATTTTAGCTCCCATCAGCAAACAGGAAGTATGGGCTGCAGGAGTAACGTATATCCGTAGCCGCGATGCAAGAATGGAAGAATCGAAAAATGCAGGAGGAGGAGATTTTTATCAGAAAGTGTATGAAGCGGAACGACCTGAATTATTTTTTAAAGCATTGCCACATCGCGTGGTTGGTCATCAGCAACAAGTGAATATCAGAAAAGATTCGAAATGGGATGTGCCGGAACCTGAGCTGACATTATTCATTAATTCTTTTGGAGAAATTCAGGCTTACACAATCGGCAATGACATGAGCTCAAGAAGCATTGAAGGCGAAAACCCTTTGTACCTTCCTCAGGCAAAATCATATGAGCGAAGCGCTGCACTTGGTCCTTGTTTGTTGATTCTGGAAAACCCGATTTCAAAAGAAACAAATATTCATTTGCAAATCAAAAGAAATAATCAGGAAGTTTTTGCGGGAACAATTCAGCTCAACAGAATGAAACGTGAATTGACTGAGCTTGCTGGCTTTCTTTATCGCGAATGTGATTTTCCTTCCGGTTGTTTTTTAATGACAGGAACGGGAGTTGTGCCTCCTGATAATTTCACTTTGCAAGTGAATGATGAAGTGAATATAACTATTGATGGGATTGGGACATTGACAAATGTGGTCGGAGTGAAGCAGTAGCTTTCCAGTTTGGAGTTTTGAATTTCCAGTTCTTTTATTCAAAATCCATAAGTAAATAGAGGGTTACTAAATCTGGAATAACTGGAAACTGTAGATTGGAAACCCGAAACTTTCAATAACCGAATTTCAACAACAAAAAATACAACTCCTTAAATCAATCATCATGCAGAAAATTATTCTCCTGACTACATGTTTTTCTTTTTGCATTTTATTTTCGAATGCTCAAAAATACAATGGCATTGATGCGAACCTGAGCAATATATTCCGATTGTCGGATGCGAAATCGCGATCAATAAGCCCTGAAAATTTCAATGGTGAAAAAGGCAAAGGTGGCATGGCTACAGCCGGCACCGGATCGAATGCCTCAAGAGATCTTGGACAGACCTGGAAGGTGAGCCCCAGCGTGGTGATCAAGAAGAAAACGATTTATACAATAGCAGAGATCGACGGACCGGGATCTGTGCAGCATATTTGGATGACGCCAACGGGCAATTGGCGCTATTCGATCATCAGGATGTATTGGGATGATGAAACATCGCCTTCAGTAGAAGTACCGATGGCAGATTTCTTTTGCATGGGATGGGGCAAGTATGCGCCGTTGAATTCGCTCGCCGTCTGCGTGAACCCTGGAAGCGCATTCAATTGTTATTGGCCAATGCCGTTCAGAAAAAAATGCAGGATCACTATGGAGAATCTCGACGATGAAGACATGTACTTATATTATCAAGTGGATTATCTGCTGACAGAAGTACCTGCCGATGCTGCATATTTTCATGCACAGTTCCGTCGCATAAGTTCAGTGCCTTATAAACAAGATTATACAATTGTTGACAGCATTAAAGGAAAAGGACAATACGTGGGCACTTACCTTGCGTATGGCGCGAAAGATAATGGCTGGTGGGGCGAAGGGGAAATAAAATTCTTTATGGATGGCGATACTAAATTCCCCACTATTAACGGAACAGGAACAGAAGATTATTTCTGCGGCTCTTATGATTTTGATACGCAAACAAAAAATAAAGCAGGTGTTGAAAATTCTCACTACACAGAATTTTGCACACCATACACAGGACTTGCACAAGTAATACGAGGTGATGGACATTATAATGTGATGCAACGTTTTGGGCTCTATCGCTGGCATATTACCGATCCGATCCGGTTTGATAAAAATTTAAAAGTGACGATACAAGATATTGGCTGGCGAAGAGACGGTCGCTATTTGCCATTGCAAGATGATATTGCATCTGTCGCATTTTGGTATCAAACAGATCCGCACACGCCATTCCCGAAATTGCCGGAGAGAGATTTGTTGGAAGTGAGATAATTAGTAGTCATAGTCGATAGTTCATAGTGATTGATTGATTATGGCAGGATCTTAATTGAGTGTTTTTATATTATGTCCTGAGCGGTATTGCTACTATTAAGCACCGTTGCGTCGCACTCTTGTACTGAAGGAATTCTATTCGGCAATGTGCAACATTGATTATTAAACGAAGCATTAAAGATGATCTGCCTTTTTTGTTCTCCGGCCTTCAGGCCGGAGCTAATCGAAGCATTCATTATTATTAAACATTCATATTCACCATTCACTAATTCGCACATCCGCAAATTTTCTCATTCGCAAATTATTTGCTTCTTTTCTTTGCAGAAATTGATTTGGTAATAGTCAGACCGTTCATAATCTGTTTTTTGTCTTTCACTTTGGCAAGTGAATTGGCGTAAGCTTCTTTTAATAATTTTTTGATGTATGTTTTCGGGAAATTTTTTTTGTCGTTCACTAAAATATATCTGTATTGATTTCCTTCGCCGATTAATTTTTTTTCCGGATCTGCAATTTCACTCCCCCAATAAAATCCAAAATGGATATTGCCACTTGTTCTCCCGACTGCAATATTGCAGAACGTATGGCCAACACGATCTGTAGGTGACCATCCAAATGCAAGCGCATTATAGTTGTCATAAATCAGCTCGTTGCATTTGGGATATAAATCCCACACAAAATCTCTCAGCCAGAAAACGATTTCCTGCTTTTCGGATGAGAAAGGCTTTAAAAATTTTTTGAGGTCTTTTGTATCTTCTTTTGGCATTTCATTAAAGTTAATTAATGTCTTTTAATAAATTTTATCCCGACACTAATTATCCAATCAGCTTGCCTGATCCCAGGTTTATATTTAATATTTTCAATCTTGTAAGCATCTTCCCACAATGCACGGTTCGTTCCTGCTTTCAAAAAAAGTATTGTGCCTGCGGTGTGGTCTTTGTTGTTTGAAACTGTAAAATCTATGCCAATGCCGGCATCGTAACCTACTCTTAGTGACGAGGTGTTAATAGTGGTCCCACTGACAATGATGTCTGATATGTTGGTATAATTCGGGTCTGTTTGATTTGCTTTCGAATAACTAAGAGAAGAAATCCTTCCTGAAATGCCCACATACGGATAAAGGCTAATAACGTTTGACTTCAATACATCATATCCCAGATCGAACTGAAAAACATTCATAAGAGATGTTTTGATCTTTTTATCATCTTTTACAGAACGATTATTAAACCCTGCCGCAATAAAAATAAAATCAAACATGGTCCTGTTATACTTGTTGCTCACACCGAAACCAATCCGGTAAGACATATTATTGAGCGACGGAAACCCGCTCTGGGCAATACTTGTGTTGAATTTCGAATAATCGGAATGAGCGATGTCGAAAAATAGAATTGGTCCAGTATAATTATTTGAGTGCCCTACGTAGTTTTTGTATGAATTTTCCAGAGCAATATATTCACTTGTTTTTTTCGTCGAGTCAAAGGCTTGTATTAGCAGCCTGTTCATTTCTTTTTGATAATATCTGCCAGAGTCAGTGATTGGTTTATCAATCTTAGATTGTGCAGTAACAATGGATGGAACAATTATCAAGGCAAGAATTAATTTTCTCATAAAATGAATGAAGTTGTTTAATGGAATAAAAGTTCAAAAAGATTTATAGCTTTTTCAATAATTAATATAGTCTGTAAAACTATAATAAAAAAAATGAAGTTATTTATTGACGAGCCTTTAACAATAGTGTGGGGATATAATTTAGTTGGATGGAGTAAAAGAGTATTCTGTTTTCAAAAACTCTTCCAGCTTTTCAAGCAAGATCAACTGATTCATGGCGCGGCTGAGGTTTTGTTCGTTATAAGTGATTTTGTAGTAAATGTCATTATTAAGATAATCGGTGATAAACCGGAGAGATTGCATATATATCAAAATCAGCCCTGCATAATGAATGTTCTTTTTTTCCTCTGAAGTAAATATATCTCCAATGCCTTCAACATATCCGTTCAGGATGGCTTTATAAAATGATGGCCTGATATCTATTTTTTCCCATTCAATGCTGTTCTCATCAACAGTGCATGCCATTGAACGAATCATGTCTCCAAGATCAGAGAAAAATTTTCCGGGCATCACTGTGTCAAGATCAACAGGACAAATCACTTTTCCTGAATTCTTATCAAACAAAATATTGCTGATTTTGCAGTCGTGATGCATCACGCGGGTTGGATATTCTTTTGAATGTTGCACATGCTCAAAAAAATCAACCAGTTTTTTTCTTTGCCTCAGTTCAGCAATCACATGAGTTGATTTCAACAGCCTTTCCTGCGATGCAGATTTTATTGAATCTTCAAATTGCTTAAACCTGAAAGAAAGGTTGTGAAAATTCGGTATGATTTCTTTCAGGCTGTTGATATCAAGTTCCGAAAGCGATTTGGTGAATGCGGCAAAACTTTTTGCAACTGTGTATGCTGCTTCTTCATTGTTAGCGATGAGCGGGGAAAAAGAGTCGCTGATAAATTCAGTCGCTCTCCAGTTATTGTTTGCTGCATCTTTCCATATCAGATTGCCATCATCCGTAATAATGGGTGCAGGGATTTTATTTCCATTGTGCTGATGCTGCAGGAATTCATACAACAGCGCATAGTTGCTCATAATATCTTCAGCGCTCCTGAAAACATTTGTGTTGATAGCTTGCAGAACAACTGCATGGTCATCTTTGCCCTTTTTCGCTTTGTAAGTTTGATGTATAAGGCCACTGCCAATCGGTTCCACAGAAATGTCGGATCCATTGCCAATAAATTGTGTAGCAGCTTTTATTACGATGGCTGTGTTCACTGAAACGATTTAATATTCGTCTGTTAGCGCAAAATTATTTTTTCTGTACATCCATTGCCCGCTTGTAAAATCAGGAAATTCCACAGTCTGGTTGCCAAGCTCAATGCTGGCTTCGCTCAATGGAGTGATGGCGCTCCATGCAGCGGCATCAAATACATCCATGGGAGTGGGCGTTTTTCTTTTAATGGATTCAACAAATGCATGCAAAACGAAAAAGTCCATGCCGCCGTGGCCTGCGCCTTCTGTATCTTTCCCCCATTTTTGCCATAAAGGATGGTCGTATTTTTCGAGATAAGGCTTTGCATCTTCCCATGCATCTTCTTTGGTCGATACACCTTCAATATAAAGAGATTTATTAACGTCCATCCATATCCCTTTTGTGCCTTGCACGCGAAAACCAAGTGAATACGGCCGTGGAGAATTTGTATCGTGCTGCAATAATATCGTTTCTCCATTTACGCATTTGATATGTGTAGTAACAATATCGCCTAATTTAAAACCAACTTTCGCATTCGGGTGAGATTCGCCGGCATGGTCAACAACATATTTATGCAGTCCTCTTGTTTTTGTTGCGAAAGATGACAATGTGAGGAATCTGTTGCCATGGTTAATATCAAGCATCTGTGCGACCGGCCCGATGCCGTGCGTAGGATAGAGGTCACCGTTACGATGAACGGAATGATTCGTTCTCCATTTCGCTTCAGAGAAGCCTTTGTCGCCAAACTCAACACCACTCCCGCCATCTGTGCCATTATTGAATTTCACATTGCGCAAGTCATGCTGATAGCCTGCCTGCAGGTGCAGCAATTCTCCAAATAACCCTTGTCTTGTCATATTCAATATTGCTGCAACATCACGGCGATAGCACACGTTTTCAAGCATCATCACATTTGCTTTCTGCTTTTCTGCTTCTCGGACCACATTCCAGTGGTCTTCGAGCGTGATGCCAAGAATCACTTCTGTGGCAACATATTTTAATCCTGACTGAAGGCTGTCGATAATCATCGGGCAATGCCATTCCCATGGAGTGGCGATTAATACTGCATCAATATTTTTCTGCTCCAACAATTTTCTATATGCATAAGCATCGCCTTTGAAAATCTGAGGCACTGGCTTGTTTGCTTTCTTAATAAGATCGGTGGCCATTTGAAGCATGTGGTCATCAACATCGCAAATGGCGACGATGTCAACATCTGTTCTTCGCAGTGCATTCTCCAAATGGCTTTGCCCACGGAGGCCTACACCAATAAAACCCATTCTTACTTTTTTTGTATCGCTGAACAAAGTTCCTGATGGAATGATATGAGCGCTTGCGGCAGCTATCGCAGAATTTTTTACAAAATCTCTTCGGTTCATGTAATTATTTTAAGTGTGTATGGAGATGGCAAAGTAAAATGTTTTTGACCAGATTTTTTTGAAAAAAGTGAATTGGCGCAAACGTATGCAAGAGATCAAATTTTCAACAAGGATAATTTCTTATATTCGGTTTCAATCTTTTTTATGCCAAAGCCAAAACTGCTGTTAGCTGCTTCAATTCTTTTTTTCTTGTCGTGCAAAACACACAAACAATTCGACACCATCATCCGCAACGGAACAATTTATGACGGCACTGGTGCGAAACCAATTACCGGTGATGTCGGTATCAATGCTGACACGATTGCTTTCATCGGAGATCTTTCTGATGCAAAAGCTGCCAATGATGTTGACGCAAAAGGAATGGCTGTGAGCCCGGGTTTTATTGATATGCAAAGCCAGTCCATGATAACATTAATACAGGACGGAAGATCCATGAGCGCTATTAAGCAAGGCGTGACACTGGAAGTTTTTGGTGAAGGAGAATCCATGGGTCCATTGAGCGACACATTAAAAAAGCTCAGCGAAAAAGATCAGGGCGATATTAAATTTAAAGTGGAATGGACTTCATTGAAAGATTATCTTGACTATATGCAGAAAAGAGGTGTGTCAACAAATATTGCATCATTTCTTGGCGCTGCAACCATCCGTGAAAATTTATTAATGTTTGATAACCGTGCTCCGGATTCTGCAGAGCTTTCAAAAATGAAATTATTAGTGAAGCAGGGGATGGAAGATGGTGCGCTTGGAATTGGTTCTGCGTTGATTTATGCGCCCGGCACTTATGCAAAAACACCGGAGCTGATCGAGCTTTGCAAAGTTGCTTCATCTTATGGTGGTGCATATATTTCTCATATCCGTAGTGAAGGAACAAGGTTGTTGCAAGCTGCAGATGAATTGATAAATATTTCTAAAGAAGCAAATATTCCTGCTATCTTCTGGCATTTAAAAGCTGCCGGAAAACCGAATTGGTATAAGATGGATTCACTGATTAAAAAAATTGACAGCGCAAGAAAAGCGGGATTGGATATAACAACGTGCATGTATACTTACACTGCAGGCGCAACCGGTTTTGATGCATCTATGCCGACTTATGTGCAGGAAGGGGGATTGGACAAATGGGTTGAAAGATTGAAAGATCCGGCAATCAGAAAAAAGATCCTAAAAGAAATGGACGAGCCTTCCAACGATTGGGAAAATTTATATCTCGGAGCCGGCCCTGATAATATTATTTGCACGGGCTTCTCTAAAGATTCGCTGAAATATTTAACCGGCAAGCGTTTGAGCGAGATTGCAAAAATGCGCGGCAAAACTCCTGAAGAAACGATTTTGGATTTAATTATTCAGGATCATTCGCGCATCGAAGTCATTTATTTTTTGATGAGCGAAGACAACGTGAAAAAACAATTGCAGCTTCCTTATATGTCGCTTGGTTCTGATGCAGCGAGCATGGCGCCGGAAGGCGTATTCCTGAAAAGCAGCACGCACCCGCGTGCTTATGGAAATTTTGCGAAGATGCTTGGTCAATATGTGCGCGACGAAAAATTAATGCCGCTTGAAGAAGCAATCAGAAAAATGAGCGGGCTTGCAGCACAGCAATTGCATATTAAAAAAAGGGGAACATTGCAGGTGGGCAATTATGCTGATGTGATTGTGTTTGATCCTGCGAAAGTGAATGCGCTTGCAACTTTTGAAAAACCACATCAGCTTGCAGTTGGGATGATTGATGTTTTTGTGAACGGTACTCAGGTGTTGAAAAATGGAGAACATACCAATGCAAAACCGGGAAGAGCAGTGTTTGGGCCGGGAAAGAAAAATTGATAATGGGTAGTTCATAATTCACAGCATTATTGCGAACTATTAACCACGAATACAAACATGAAGATTACTGAAACCGAAATATACAAATTCAGCATTCCGATGCAGCCATTCACGATTGCGACCGGAACAATGAATGATGCACAGAATATCTTCATTCGCATTCATACTGATGCCGGATTTTATGGAGTGGGAGAGTGTTCTGCTTTTCCGATGATTGTTGGAGAAACACAGGCAACCTGTTTTGAAATGGCTAAAGATTTTGCGCAATTGTGGAAAGGGAAAGATCCATTATTGATTGAAGACAGGATGAAAGAGCTGCATAGTTTTACGGCATTGAACGCAACCATCAAAAGCGCATTTGATATGGCGCTGTATGACATTGCAGCAAAAAATGCTGATCAGCCTTTATATAAATTTTTGGGTGGGAAGAAAAAAAAGATAGAAACAGATTTAACGATTGGTATTGATTCGCCGGAAGCCATGGCAAAGCATGCCATTGAATTTAAGAAAGATGGTGTGAGAATGATAAAAGTGAAATTGGGAAAAAATGCTGAAGATGATATTGAACGGATCAGGCAAATCAGGAAAGCGATCGGGAAAAAAATAATTCTTCGCATTGATGCCAATCAGGGATGGGATTATGAAACGGCTAAAAAAGCGCTCACAGAAATTGCGAAATACGACATCCAGTTCTGCGAACAGCCGATGCGGAGTTGGGATGATGATAAACTTCCTAAGCTGAAGAAAAAATCGCCTGTAAAAATAATGGCTGATGAAAGCGTGTTCAATCATCATGATGCAAAGCGATTGATAAAAGAGGATGCTTGTGATTATGTGAATATCAAATTTGCAAAATCAGGAGGCATGCTTGAGGCAAAAAAAATCAATAAAGTTTGCGAAGTGAATAAAATCCCATGCATGATGGGCGGCATGCTCGAAAGCAGGATTGCTTTAACCGCGTTCGCTCATTTTGCAACGGCTCATGATAATATTGTCTTCTACGATATGGATACATGCCTGCTCGGCCATAAAATTGACCCTGTTGTCGATGGTGTAAAATTCAAAGGTTATTTTCTTGAATTGCCTGAGAAACCAGGCATTGGCGCTTATGCAGACGAAGCGTTTTTAAAAACGCTGGATAAAGCTGTTGTTTAAAGTATTATTGGCTTCCGGTTTTTGATAATAATCTTACCTAAAAGATATTTCTTTTGGCTCTTTTGAATAAGGTTTAGTTTTTTTATATTGCCTTGTAAATTTTATTGTAACTCTTAACCTGAACCGTCAATGAAAAAGTCGTTTTTTTCGGTTTTATACAGCATAGGTTTTATAGGCATTTCTTTTTCACAGCAAATATCAGATTACACTTCATCCATTTCTTCTTTTAAGAATAGATATCCCAAGGCTGAGATTATCGGAGCAGAGCTGAAAGAAGAATATAATTTCAGCATCAGCACCAACAAAAGCGGCGAAACAAAAATCGTATCGGATGAGTCCGTTAGTGAGACGCTTGTGCCTGTGAAAGATTTCATAGCAAGCACCGATGCTGTTTTTTATGACGAGCAATCTTCTGTCGAGAATGTTCATGCTTCAAGCGCAAAAAATAAGACAATCAAATTCCTTCAGCAGTGCTCCGATTACCAGTCGGAAGGAATTTTTTATAGTGATGCCAAACTTTGTGTCATTAAAATCCCTTTGGAAGAAAAAGGAATGGCTGTGAATTATGGCTACAGCAAGCATTATAAAGATGTGAAGTATCTCACTTCTGTTTATTTCAATGAAGATATTCCCGTTGAAAAAAAGACAATTATTTTTAACGTGCCCGACTGGCTGGAAGTGGATCTGCGGGAATTTAATTTTGCCGGTTATGATATTAAAAAAGATGTTCAAAAAGATCCTGCCACGAAAACGACAAAATATACCTATGAACTGAAAAGTATTCCTGCGTTAAAAAAAGAATATCATTCTCCGAATTGGGCAAAGGCATATCCGCATATCATCGTGATCAGCAAAAGCTATACTGATAATGGGCAAAAGAAAGTCTTGTTTGAATCTGTAAAAGATCTATATGCGTGGTATCATTCTCTTTGCAAGGATATTGGCAACAGCAGCGATGACCTGAAGCCTATTGTGACGCAGCTTACAAAAGACAAAAAATCTGACATCGAAAAAATTGAAGCGATGTATTATTGGGTGCAGGACAAAGTGCGCTACATCGCATTTGAAAATGGCATTATGGGATTTAAGCCGGAAGCGGCACAGAATGTTTTCAAAAATAAATATGGCGATTGCAAAGGCAAAGCAAACCTGCTTACTCAAATGCTTCGTGTGGCGGGTTATGATGCAAGACTCACATGGATCGGCACATCCGATCTCCCTTATGATTATTCTCTTCCGTCGCTTGCAGTGGACAATCACATGATTTCAACGCTCGTGCTGAATGGGAAACATTATTTTTTAGATGGCACTGAAGAAAATATTGCATTCAACGATTATGCAAGCCGCATTCAGGGAAAGCAGGTGCTGATTGAAGATGGGAATAATTATATGTTGGATAAAATCCCTGAATTTGCTGCCGACAGAAATAAAGTAGAGACCAATTTGAAATTAAAAATTGAAGATGGTGCGTTAACAGGAAACTGCACTTCCATTTATAATGGTGAAGCAAAAATCAGTTTGGTGGGAGCATTTAATTCGCTTCGCAGCGAAAACAAAAAAGATGCGCTTGATAATTATCTCCGTTCAGGAAATGCAAATATTGTCATCAGCAATATCAAGAACCCGAATTGGGAGGAAAGACAAAAGCCTTTGCAGATAGGCTTTGATGTGAAAGCAAATAATGTAGTCACAAAAGCTGCAAATGAATTGTATATTAATCCTGACTGGCAAAAAGAATTTTCCGGGTTTGAGTTTGACTCAACAAGAAAGAACGATTATGAACTCGACCATAAATTATATCTGAACACGCAAGTTGAGATCGCGGTTCCGGATGGTTATAAAATTGATTATCTGCCGGAAGCGGTTTCTAAAAAGGCTGCTGATTATTCTTTTGAAGGATCTTATATCAATAAAGGCAATGCCATTATCTATTCTAAAAAAATTATTGTCAATAAAACAATCATCAGGAAGCAGGAATTTTCTGCGTGGAATGACTTTATCAAAAGCATCAACAAATTTTATAACGATCAGGCAATGCTGGTAAAAAAATAAATTATTTATGCGTTCATCATTGTTTCGTTTTGTTTCGATTCAATCTTTATTACTGTTATTAATATCAACCAATCTTTTTGCACAGGATCAGGTGGCAGAAGAGCCTGAGTTTAAAATAACGGCTGTTCCTGACAAATGGAAAAGCGAAAGTGCTGTCATCCTCGCTCAGAAAATTGATTACGCTTATGTGCGCAAGGCAATGACGAGTGCAATGACAATTCGCGAATACGTGAGAAAGCGTATCCGCTTGCAGGACAAAAATGCGCTGGAAAATTTCTCGGAATTTTATTATGCCACTTATGGAAAGAAAACTGCTGTGAATTATTCTATTATTAAATCCAGCGGCAAAGTAGTGAATGTTGACCTCAGCAATGCGATTGAAGTGGATAAAGATGTTCCGGGTGTATTCAAGCCGATTTATTTAAGAGGAAATACGAGCTTCTTCAAAATTGCGATCCCTGATCTTGAGATTGGCGATATTGTGGATTATCATTTTGAATCGGCAGAAGATATGGAACTGGCAAAAGGTTATGGTGAATTCACTCCGTATATTTTTACGCTCACTTATAATTATCCGGTGCTGTATCAAAAATTTCAATTTGATCTTGATAAAGGAACGGATGCATCTTTCAAATCATACAACGGTGCGCCGATATTGAAAGAGGGAGATGGCGGGTTTGATACAAAAGCATCTGACAAAAAATCTTTGGTGAGCTATTTCATCATTGATAAAAACCGTGAGAAAACAAGTGATGAAAGATGGAATTATGAATATCGAAACTCACCTACGGTTAAATTAAAAATCACTTATAAAGGCGGTGGTCTCAGCAATACTTTATTCGGAAAAAAAGGAGAAGCAACTGCTGAAACTGTTTCACTCGATCAGTTGAGGGGTATGTATTCTTCATTACAATATTACACAAGCCCTTTGATTGAAGGCATTTCAAAAGATATTGTTGATTACCTGAAAAATAACGGGAAAGATAATTTGCCGCCAAAGCAAATGGTGCATGAGATTTATTATGTGTTCAGGAAAATATTTTTAGAGAGCTATTATAAAGGACAGATCAACGGAAAAGACCTGGATATGTTCGGACCGCGGCATAGGCGTTATTCAAAAGATTCCAAGAAAAAAGATACTGAGAAAGAAGATCAGGTAACAGTGAACAGATTAATATGGGCTGCAGTTTTGTGCCGCACTTGTATCAGAAAAGATCTCGGAGTGGAAGTGCTGGCTATTATGCCACGCTATCTGGGAAAATGGAATGACATGCTTTTTCGTGAAGAGCTGGAGCTTGCGATGCGCGTGAAAGGTGATAAATATTATTTCATGTTCCCGTTTGATAATTTTGATTTGTTCGCACAGCCAGATGAAAATTTTGATGGAGCCGATGCCTATGCATTTGCTGTAGGACCCAAATCAGACGGCTATTACAAAGCAAATATCCCATCATCCACTTTTGATGATAATGTGCAAAAGCAGGAAAGCATGATTACCATTCCTGAAACGATGGACTTGCTGCAGGTTGAGCGGACCAACAGTTACAGCGGCATGGAAAAAAGTGGCAACAACACGCTCGCTCATCTCGATAGAGAATATCTGAATACAGATTTTAAAAAATATATTATCAATCCCAAAAAAGATAAAGGCGATAATAATTATGTGGATGCTGATAAAGACGAGAGAAAAAAGACACAGATGGAATATCTGAAAAAATCTGTGGAGAATGATGGTGTTGAAGTGGAAAAATATGACAAGTTTGAATTGGTTCAGGATGGTCGTTTTGATGAAACACCGATGCTTGTTTACAAAGAAAATTTCTCGCTGAAAAAATTGCTGAATAAAGCAGGCAGGAATTATTTGTTGGATGCGGGTAAATTAATAGGAGGGCAGATCAAGCTGGAAGAAAAAGAAATGAAAACACGAGATAATGATATCTGGATTTCGCATGCAAGAACAATAATCAACAACATAACAATTGTTCTGCCGAAAGGGTATACTGCAGATGGCTTGCAAGACTTGAATTATAATGTCAACAATGAAAGCGGCTCATTTATTTCATCTGCAAAAATAGATGGAGGCAAATTAATTCTCAGTACTCAGAAAATTTATAAAAAGAATTTTGATAAAAAAGATGCATGGCCAAATTATGTAGCGTTTCTTGAAGCGGCATATAAATTCACGCAGGTGAAAGTGGTGTTGAAGAAACAGCAGTAGGGAGTTAAGCCAATAACAGACTCTGAGCTGTTGACTAAGGATCAGTCTAAGAACTTTGTTTTCCATTCAGGAGTAGGGATCCAGCATTCTTCTTTTTTCCCGAACCATTTGTAGCGGTTTTTTGCAATGAAATTATAAACAGCATCGCGAATGAATTTTGGGACGATAATGAACGCATATAATAATTTCCATCCACCACCTAAATACTTCATCATCCTCAAAGCGCCGGAAGAGCGGGTGTATAATTGATCGCCTTCCACTAACATAAATGAATTGAATTCATCAGCAGGCAAATTGAATTTTTGTAAATATGCCTGTCCTGCTTTTCCTTGAAGCGAGCCAAATAAGAACTGATTTTTTTTATCACGCTTAAGAATAAATTGAACGCTGCCGCTGCACAGATTGCAAACACCATCGAATAGAACAATCTTTTTTTCTTCGTTCATCAAAGTGCAAAGTTAGTGGTGAATAGTGAATAGTCAATGGTGAATGGTCAATAAGTTCTTGAGCTTTAAAGATGAATTCATAGATAAAAAAACCTGCAACTAATTAAGTTACAGGTTTACCCTTTTAATAACTTTTCTATAAAGCTTACAGCAAAATCCAAAATCATGAATTATTCACCATTGACTATTGACCATTCACTACTTCAAATTATGAAACACTTTTTGCACATCGTCGTCCTGCTCTAATTTATCTACCAGCTTCAAAACTTCTTCAGCTTGTCCTTCAGGAAGTTCAACAGTTACTGTAGGGATCCATTCCACTTCTGCACTTACAGGTGTTATCTTTTTTTCTTCTAATGCTTTTTGCATGTTGCCAAAATCATTAAAGGCAGTGCGGAGTATCAATAATAGCTCATTGTTTTCTCCTGTTCCTTCTCCCATTTCTTCAAGACCGGAATCTATCAATTCAAATTCCAGTTCTTCCTGATTCAATCCTTCGGGTTTTAATTTGAAGACGCCCATTTTCCTGAACTGAAAGCTCACGCTTCCGCTTGTGCCCATGTTGCCATTTCCCTTTGTGAAATAGCTGCGCAAATTTGCAACTGTTCTTGTGGGGTTGTCTGTCGCTGTTTCAACGAGCACAGCCACTCCATGTGGTGCGTAGCCTTCATATAAGATTTCTTCATAGTTCTCCATCTCCTTGCCAGCCGCTCTTTTGATAGCCGCTTCCACACGGTCTTTTGGCATGTTCACGCTCTTGGCATTCTGAAAGCAACGGCGAAGAGCAGGGTTGGTATTTGGATCGGGTCCGCCTGCTTTAACGGCAATGGCTATCTCTTTTCCAATACGGGTGAATTGTTTTGCCATCCTGTCCCAGCGGGCAAACATTGTGTGCTTCCTTACTTCAAAAATCCTTCCCATTATTTAGTATTTACAGTTTATAGTTGATTTTAGATTTTAAATTTTCATAATCGGGCAGCAAAATTAACTCAAGTAGCTCAAATAAAAAACCGCCCGAAGGCGGCTGATTATTTAATTGAAATCTTTTGCTTTGGGGAGTATCTCACCCGGTGTTTTTAGTTTGCTATTATGCCTGCTATATAAAAAGTAAACAAACAAGCCTAATATCATCCATGCAAACGCTGCTATTAAAGTATTTTTATCTAAACCAATAATCATCAGCAGACAAATAGCGGCTCCCAAAACAGAAACAACAGGTGCAAGAGGAGCTCTGAATGGGCGTTCAATATTTGGAGATTTCACTCTTAAAATAAAAACGCCAATACTTACCAGCACAAAAGCAAATAAAGTCCCGAATGAAGTAAGATCACCCGCCACGCTTCCCGGAACAAACGCAGCAAATAAGCCAACGAAAATAAAAAGTATGATATTGCTTTTGTAAGGTGTCCTGAATTTAGGGTGCAAAACAGAGAAAATTTTTGGTAACAACCCGTCAGTTGACATGGTATAAAACACGCGGCTTTGCCCCATCAGCATCACTAATATTACTGAAGAAAAGCCGGCAAGAATAGCTACAGTTACTGATTTCGCCAACCATTGGTATCCATGCATATAAGTGGAAATAGCATAAACAACGGAAGCCTCTCGTCCCTTTGCAGGATCAACAAAATCTTTCCAGCTCGCAACGCCGGTTAATACATGGCCAAATAATATGTAGAGAATGGTACAAACAACCAATGAACCTAATATGCCTATTGGCATATCTCGTTTTGGGTTTTTTGCTTCCTGGGCTGCCGTGCTCACTGCATCAAAACCAATAAATGCAAAGAATACAATGGCTGCGCCTCCGAGCACGCCTCCCCAGCCATGTTTGTTCCAGCCACTATAATCGGCGATTACTTTGCCAGCCTGATCTACAACAGGTGGCGTGCCGGCAGGAATCATATAAGGCGTATGATTTTCTGGTTTCATGAACTGCCAGCCTACTATAATAAAAATAATTACTATGGCTACTTTAACAAATACAATGATGGAATTTACAACTGCTGATTCTGCTGTCCCTTTAATTAGAAGAAGCGTTATCAATAACAATATTAAAAGTGCAGGAAGGTTGATGATACCTTGCTGATGAACTCCCGCAGCATCAGTGAAACTTTCAAAAGGAGAATGACACCATGCATAAGGAATTCCACCATTAAAAAGCCTGTTCAAATATTCGCTCCAAGCGATAGAAACGGTCGCTGCACCCAATGCATATTCCATAATCAATGCCCAACCAATAATCCACGCAATCAATTCGCCCATGGTAACATATGAATATGCATAAGCACTTCCGGCGATGGGTATCATCGCTGCAAATTCTGCGTAACATAATCCTGCAAAAGCACAACCGACCGCTGCAACAATAAAAGATAATGTTACGGCAGGCCCTGCAGCTTGTCCTGCGGCGGCGGCAGTCCTCACAAATAAGCCTGCGCCGATAATAGCACCAATGCCCAATGCGACAAGGCTGCCTGCACCGAGTGTTCTTTTCAGGCCTTTTTCAGAATCCGCAGCCTGTGCCAGCAATGCAGTTAAAGATTTCTTTCTGAATAAACTCATACAGTTGATTATTGGTTATTGAGTTGGTTAAAATATAGCTCGTAAAATAAGCAAATAATCAATACGCGGCTTATTTCTTTTTGAGGTGAATGGTCGATGGTGAATAGTGAATAGATGCTGAAATAATGCGGCTTGCAACTGATAGCAAATTCATGATCTCATTACTTACCACAGGACTTTCACTATTCACCATTGACCATTCACTAACAAAGTTTTGCCAAGTCAATATTTTTCGATTGTTTGCACTATCATTCACTTAACTGCTCATGAAAAAAATCGGCCTCACCGGATGGATCTTGATTGCAATGGCTGCAGGCATTATCGTTGGCCTCATTATCCATTTCAATGCTTCCAAAGAATGGATTGAAAGTTTTTCGGCAGGAATCTCTTTAGTCACGGAAATTTTTCTGCGGTTAATAAAGATGATCATCGCGCCACTTGTTTTTTCAACGCTTGTAGTGGGCATTGCAAAACTCGGCGACATCAAAGCAGTGGGAAGAATCGGAGGGAAGACATTGCTATGGTTTCTCAGCATGTCATTAATATCGTTATTGTTTGGATTGGTAGTAATGAATATTCTGAACCTCGGCGAGAAGCTTAATCTTCCTGTCCCTGAAACAACTGTAAAAGCAACGCTTGAACAAACTTCCATCTCATTCAAAAATTTCATAGAGCATGTTGTTCCTGAAAGCATCATTCAGGCAATGGCGACTAATCAAATATTACAGATAGTTGTATTTTCCGTGCTTTTTGGCATTGCAACTGCGGCAATCGGAGAGCAGGGGAAAATTATTATTAAAGGGCTCGATGCTGTTGCGCATGTTGTCTTAAAAATGACCGGTTATGTGATGAAGCTTGCGCCATTAGCAGCGTTCTCAGCCATCACAGCTATTCTTGCAATCAAAGGCCCGGAAATCTTATACACCTACGGAAAGTTTATCGTCAGTTTTTACGCAAGCATTCTTTGCCTCTGGGTTTTTCTGATATTGATAGCATCTTTATTCATTGGGAAACGAGCGCTTCAATTAGTAGGCCGCGTAAAAGATGCGGTGCTGCTGGCTTTCAGCACGGCAAGCTCTGAATCTGCATTCCCGCAACTGCTTTCGGAGCTGGAAGAATTTGGCTGCCCGAATAAAATTGTGAGCTTCGTCCTCCCATTAGGATATTCTTTTAATTTGGACGGAAGCATGCTGTATATGACTTTTGCTTCTTTATTTATTGCGCAGGCTTATGGCATTCACATGCCGCTCGCACAACAAATTTCGATGTTATTAGTTTTAATGCTCACCAGCAAGGGCATTGCGGGTGTGCCGAGAGCGTCACTGGTGGTGATAGCAGGAACGCTTTCTATGTTCAATATCCCGCAACAAGGTTTATTATTGCTGTTGGGGATCGACCAGATTTTAGATATGGCGAGAAGTGCTACGAACGTTGTCGGGAATAGCCTGGCAACGGCAGTCGTGAGCAAAATGGAAAATGCATTGGGAGATCATAACATAAATACATAAAATGAGCAAAGGATTTATACAACAGTTCATCGAATGGATCATTCATAACGGCGGATTATACATGCTGCTGTTTGTGATTTTTGCGGAGACGGGATTATTTGTGGGCTTCTTTCTTCCCGGCGACAGCCTGCTTTTTGCCGCAGGTATTTATATTAATGATCTTGCCAAAGAATTTTTCAATATCCATTACATCTTTATCATCATTCTCGTGATTATTGCTTCTATCATTGGTAATATGGTTGGATTTTGGTTTGGGAATAAAACCGGTCCGCTGTTATATCAAAGAAAAGATTCGTTGCTGTTCAAAAAGAAACATCTTCAGCGTGCGCATGATTTTTACGAGCAGTATGGAAAAGGAACAATTTTCCTTGCTAAATTTTTGCCTATTATCAGAACCTTTGCACCAATCGTTGCCGGCATCGTGAAGATGGATAAAAAGACTTTTCATTTTTATAATATTATTGGTAGCATTGTGTGGGTGAGCTCGATGATGCTTGGAGGTCATTTTTTACAAAGGATTGTTGAAAAAAAATTCGGTTATAGCCTTAAAGATCATATTGAAGTTATTACAATAGTTATTATTTTAATTACAACCTTGCCTGTGCTTTATAAATTATTTTTTGGGAAGAAAAAACAGACTCCCGATCAAAATCCTTCTTAATAAATTCCAGGTTGCATGGAACAAAAAAAACTGCCTCTTTTTAATCTCGCCGTGATTGTAGGCGCACTGGGTTATTTTGTTGATATATATGATTTGTTGCTTTTCAGCATTATCCGTGTGCCATCATTAAAATCATTTGGTCTCGATAATGATGCTATTGCGAAAGAAGGATTGCGCATTCTGAATATCCAGATGATCGGTCTTTTGATTGGCGGAATTATCTGGGGTGTTTTGGGAGATAAAAAAGGGAGGCTGAAAGTTTTGTTTGCGTCTATCATTTTATATTCACTTGGCAATATTGCTAATGGTTTTGTTCATACTGTGGAGCAATATGCTTTGGTCCGTTTTATAACAGGTCTTGGGCTTGCGGGTGAACTTGGAGCCGGCATCACATTAGTGAGCGAACTGATGCCAAAAGAAAAAAGAGGAATTGCTACATCGTTGGTTGCAGGTATCGGATTAAGCGGTGCAGTTTTCGCATATTTCATACGCCAGCAATTCGTCGGTCCCGATGGCAATGGCTGGCGCACTTGTTATTTTATTGGAGGAGGTTTGGGCTTCTTATTATTATTCCTTCGCGTCGGAGTGCTCGAATCGGGAATGTTCAAGACAATTTCACAAAGCGAAAATGTTCAGAAAGGAAATTTCTTCATGCTATTTACGAATGGCAAACGTTTAAAAAAATACCTCACTGCTATTTTGATTGCATTGCCTAATTGGTTTGTAATAGGCATACTCATTTCTTTTTCAGATAAGTTTGCTTCCAACATGAATGTGCAAGGAAAGGTTGATCCGGGCAAAGCAGTCATGGTTGCGTATGCAGCTATTTCTATTGGAGATGTTCTCATTGGGTTCATTAGTCAGGCTTTCAAGAGCAGAAAAAAATCTTTATATCTATTTCATGCAATCACTGTGATTGCCGTAATTTGGTATTTCAATCTTCAGGGGCAAACAGCTAATATGGTTTATGTGGTCTGTGCGCTTCTGGGATTTGGGACAGGTTTCTGGGCGATGTTTGTGACAATGGCTGCAGAACAATTCGGCACCAATATCCGCGCAACTGTGGCAACAACTGCTCCTAATATGGCACGAGGCTCATTGAATCTCGTTTCGCTTCTATTTGTAACCCTTCAGCCTTCTCATGGCTATTTAAAAAGCGGATGGATCACCGGCATCGTCGTTTTTGTGATTGCATTCATTGCACTTGCATTAACAGAAGAAACATTTGGAAAAGACCTGAACTATATTGAGCGGTAGAAAATCAATTGTTAATACTCACTACTGAATTGCCAGACCAAGAAATGATAATTATTTTTAGGATCTATTCGTGATTTTAAAAATAACCTCTGTTTTATGAGAAAAATTTTTCTGTTCATTTTATTAGCCCAAACTGTTTTTCTTAATTGTTATTCTCAGGATGTTAAAGACAAAGGATATGTTTCTTTGTCGATTGGGCCTTCCATTCCATTAGGAAATTTTGCCAGTACAAGCCTTTCTGACGACAAAGCAGGTTTCGCCGCATTCGGGGGAAATCTGAATTTATCTTATGCAAAACTTTTAGGAAAAAATTTCGGAATTGCTACAGAATTGACAGGACAAATAAATCCGTTGAACATAAAAGCAATGGAAAAAAGTTTTGCTCAGCATCAATTTGATGCGTTCTTGACCTTGGGGACTATAACAGGGGGAGGGCAGGCTCAACCGCCCTCAAACCCTCAATATGTAAGTTATCAGGATTGGCATTTTAATAAAAAGTCCTGGTTCTCCGGTTCATTCCTTGTAGGCGGATATGGTCAGTTTCCACTGAATCATTCCGGCAACATTTCTTTGACAACAAAAGCAATGATAGGCATAATGTATCTGTCATCGCCGCAACTAAGCGGTCAGGGTTATACTGATTCTTCAACAATTAAAATAACGCAAAGCGGAGCAACTGCATTTGGTTTTGCATATTCATTCGGTGCGGGATTGAAATATGATTTTAATAAGAAGATTTCTTTCTTATTGAATCTTGAATATTTAGGAACCGCTACTATCAATTTCAAAAATGTTACTTCGACTGTTGTCGAAGCAAATGGTATCATTGTCCCTGGTCTTCGTGATAATTTCGGAAATTATTCCAGTATTTCAAATTCGTCAGTTACAGGAAATGTCCAACAAAAGTTATCTGCTTTTAATATCAATGTTGGTGTAGGCTTGAAATTATAATAGCTTCTGCAAATACAAAGTATAATCAGAAAAATTAAATGCTTTGCTCAAAGTGAATGAATTTAATTCATTCAAATTTGCGTAATTCGTGTCATGAAGTTTCTCGTCATCCGTTTTTCATCCATTGGCGATATTGTATTAACAACACCTGTTGTTCGTTGCTTAAAAAAACAAATAGCAACTGCAGAGGTGCATTACCTCACTAAAGAATCTTTCAAAAATATATTAGCTGCAAACCCCTACATTGATAAAATCTACACTTTAAAAGATAGTCTGGAAACAGTTATAGAAGAATTAAAAAAAGAAGATTATGATTATGTCATTGACTTGCATCACAATCTGCGTACATTAAAAGTGAAGCGGGCATTAAAGAAGAAAACATTTTCTTTTAATAAGTTGAATATCGAAAAATGGCTGCTCACTGCATTCAAAATAAACAAGCTGCCATCTACGCATATTGTTGACCGTTACTTACAAACTCTGGAGCAATTTGGTGTAAAAAATGATGGAGCCGGTCTTGATTATTTCATTCCTGAAAATGAATTGGTGAATGAAAACGATATCCCTGCCTCTCATCATGCAGGTTATATCGGGGTTGTGATCGGTGCTGCATATTTCACGAAGAAATTCCCTCTGCACAAACTAACAGAGCTTTGTTCTTCTATACAACATCCGATTATTTTATTAGGCGGCCCGGAAGACAGAGAAGATGGCGAAATGATTGCTGCTTCCGATAATGTGAAAATTTATAATGCCTGCGGCAAATTCAGTTTAAATGAATCTGCAGATCTTGTCCGACGAGCAAAACTGATCATAACAAACGATACAGGTCTCATGCACATCGCCTCTGCTTTCACGCGACCGATTATTTCTTTATGGGGAAATACGATCCCGGAGTTTGGCATGTACCCTTATTATGGCGAAAATTTTATCAGTGCCACGGTTCAAAACCGCGGCACTGATGCGAAGCCTTATGATATTATTGAAGTTGAAAACTTATCCTGCCGCCCTTGTTCAAAAATCGGATATAAAAAATGCCCCAAAGGACATTTTAAATGTATGGAGCAAATAAGTGTAAGCGAGCTTGAGAAAAAAATTTATGAACGAATTAATTTGAAGAAGAATCCTTCTTGACCCTTGTCTCTTGTTTCTTTCTCCTTCTTATTTAATATGCTGACCTGTCCACTCTCCATCGCTTGAAAATAAATTATATCCTTCATTAGAATCAGGGCATAAAAATCTTCCTGTCCATTTGCCATCAAGCGAAAATTCATTGAATGTTTCGCTATAGGAACTCCTCACAAAATAATTTGTCCAATCGCCGCTTGCATTAAATGATAAGAGCACATATTGATTTGCGATTGAGATAAATCCGATAAGCTTGTCATCTTTATCAAATAAAAAATCTCCTCTCCATGTTGAGTTTTTTGGATGAAGTGCATTCGTGAACATCGGGTTCAGCGACTGGCAAATTGAAGGATTGAAAACCTGAGTTGAGACAGGATTGATTGCCGGATTTTTCGTAGGGTTCAATGCATCGTTGTGGATTGGGTTCATGTTCCAGTTATATTTTGGATTGATCAGTGAATTCAATATCGGATTAATCTTGTCGTTGTGTGAAGGACTAAGGTTGAAATCAAGCAATGGGTTGTGCTTTTGAAGCCCTGTTTGGCAAAATGAGGTTGTGCCAATTAAAATAAAAGGCAAAAAAAGTAAAGCTAACTTTTTCATTTTTTGTGATTTAAATTTCTAAAAGTTAGTTTAAAGGGCAAACAGAAAATGATAGGAGATAATAGACTTTAAGAAGTATTCTCTGATAAGGATGGGAAAACTGTGACTTTAAAGATAATATGGTTTTTTTAAATTACAAAGAAGCTTATTCAATGGCCTAAAAAGCGAAAGTCAGCTGAGCGCATAGTCTCGGCTGACTTTCAAGTTTCCCTGATTTTTTATTATAAAGTTTTCAATACATCATTCATGTTTCTGACAGCATCTGCACTTTTATTAAAGAGCGCCTGTTCTTCAGCATTCAGTTTGAAATCAATGATTTTTTCCCAACCGCTTCTTCCCAGCACAACAGGCACAACTAATGAAATATCTTTTTGGCCGTATTCGCCTTCCAGATAAACCCCTGAAGAAATTAATTTCTTTTCATCACGCAAAATACTTTCAACCATTGCAGCAACGCCTGCGCCAGGCGCATACCAGGCACTTGTTCCGATTAGCTTTGTAAGCGTAGCACCACCAACCATTGTATCAGCGACAACTTTATCTTGTTGCTCCTGCGTTAAAAAACTGGTAACAGGAGTGCTGTTCCATGTCGCATGTTTAATTAAAGGGATCATAGTTGTGTCGCCGTGTCCCCCAATAACAATCGCATTCAAATCGGCAGGAGAAGCGCCCAGCGCCTGGCTTAAGTAATATTTAAAGCGGGCAGAATCCAAAGCGCCGCCCATTCCTAAAATTTTATTTTTTGGCAAACCCGATGTTTTCAATGTTAAATAATTCATGGTGTCCATCGGGTTTGATACAACAATGATGATTGTATCAGGAGAGTACTTTAAAATATTTTCCGTAACACTTTTTACAATGCCTGCATTTACGCCAATCAATTCTTCACGTGTCATGCCGGGTTTGCGTGGCAAGCCTGAAGTAATAACAACAACATCGCTGTCTTTTGTTGCAGCATAATCGTTGGTAACACCTTTCACTCTTGTATCGAAACCTAACAGCGCCGCGGTTTGCATAATATCAATTGATTTGCCTTCTGCGACACCTTCTTTAATGTCTAATAAAATTAAATCTGCTGCCAGTTCTTTGCGGGCAATATTATCTGCACAAGTTGCGCCAACGGCGCCTGCGCCTACAACAGTTACTTTCATCGGAAAAATATTTAGAATGAAAAAATTATTTGCGCAGCAAAAGTAGTAGAAGAGCAACTGCTTTCCAAAGGTAAAAATTAGTTAATGGTTAATAGTTCATAGTGATATTCTATGGTTAGCGATATTGGTCAACAAAATCTGCTTTGTAGTTGTTATCAGATTGATTTAGTCTGGGAGCTGACTGTGAACTCCAGACTATTAACTCTGAACTCCACGCTGTATCTTTGCAAATAAATTTTTTAGAAATGTTAGATACCATTGAAAGTGCGATTGAAGACATAAAGAATGGCAAATTAGTAATCGTTGTTGATGATGAAGACCGCGAGAATGAAGGTGATTTTATTACTGCTGCTCAAAACGTAACTCCTGAAGTGATCAATTTCATGAGCAAACATGGGCGTGGCTTGATTTGTGCGCCAATGGTTGAAGAACGCTGCGATGAGTTGGGGCTTGAACTAATGGTCAATAATAATACGGCTTTGCACGAAACAGCTTTCACTGTTTCAGTTGATCTGCTTGGCCATGGCTGCACAACTGGCATTTCTGCTCACGACCGAGCAAAAACAATTCAGTCTTTTATCAATAAAAGAACAAAGCCTGAAGATCTGGGAAGACCAGGGCATATTTTCCCTTTAAGAGCTAAGGCAGGCGGAGTTTTGAGAAGAGCAGGACATACTGAAGCAACTATAGATTTAGCGAGATTGGCAGGCTTTGATCCTGTCGGTGTGCTCGTTGAAATTATGAATGAAGATGGCAGCATGGCGCGGCTTCCGCAACTGCGCGAGATTGCAAAGCGTTTCGATTTTAAGCTGATATCAATAAAAGATTTGATTGAATACAGGTTGAAGACTGATTCATTGATTGAAGAAATTGTGCGTGTGGATATGCCGACAAAATATGGCCATTTCAAATTGGTAGCATTTAAAGAAAAAAATACGAGCAACGAACACCTCGCATTGATAAAAGGCGAATGGAAAAAAGATGATCCTGTTTTGGTCCGCGTTCATTCATCATGTTTTACAGGAGACATCCTTGGTTCTTTCCGTTGCGATTGCGGCGAGCAGCTACACAAAGCCATGCAAATGGTGGAAGCCAATGGCACCGGTGTGATTTTATATATGAACCAGGAGGGAAGAGGAATTGGTTTGGTGAATAAACTGAAAGCATATCATTTGCAGGAGAAAGGAATGGATACCGTCGAGGCTAATCTTCATCTCGGTTTTCCGATGGATAAGAGAGATTATGGAGTAGGAGCGCAGATACTACGCTATCTTGGAATAACAAAACTCAAATTAATAAGCAATAATCCAAGAAAGAGAACGGGCTTATCAGGATATGGGCTTGAGATTGTTGATTCAGTTCCCATCGAGATTGAGCCAAACCCACATAATGAAAAATATCTTACAACAAAAAGAGATAAGCTTGGTCATGAGATTTTAAAATAAGAAAGCTGTTTTTCTTCACGTTCTAATTTTTCTATTCCTTATTTCTCATTTCTGATTTTATTGCAGCGCACTGCCATTACTTGAAGTTGCTGGAGGAATTTCTTTAGATTTTTCTTTCTTCTTCTTTTTAAACAGTTCATCAATTCTGTCAAAGTTTCTGCGATAGGAAATGCTGGTTCCCGAACGATTGGTTGTTCTGTTCGCAGTTGAAAGATAGTTATATGAATCACGATAAAATACGCTTACTGCTAATCTTCCATCTTGTGTGATTTTATATTCCATATTAATATCAGGCAGGAACTGGAATGAAGATGCCTGGTATTGCTCAGTAGAAAGTCCGAAATCAAGCGAGCTCCCGAAAGTAAATGTGAGTCTTTCATTGAGGAAACTTTGTGCTATTGAAAGGTTGACACTCGTGCGGTCAAAGATTACTTTTTCATCAACGACTCCGGTAACATTTGTACCACTATAAAAATTTGTATTAAGATTGAGCCTCAGATTTGGGTTTTTAAGTGCCCTTTGAAATATCCCTGAAAATTGCTGGCTGATTTGATTGGAGAGCACTCCTGTGATACTATTTGCAAAACCAGAAACATAAGTTCCCACACCAAAAGCAGTGTTACTGTTTGACATTGGCCCAAAGCTGTTGAAAACTATCAGGAAAGAAACCTGCTTGTTCAATTCATTCTGGTCATTCTGTATGGTCTGCAATAAAAATGCAGCATCCTGATCATTTCTCAACGCGCTGTTTTGCGGAAGCTCGATCTGGAATTTAATGTCGGGATGAGTGAGCTTATTGGTAAGATCAGCAATTACTAATACCGGCCCTCGATATTGCTGCACAGCAGAGCCTTTGCTGATAGCAGCTCCTATTGATGTGGAGCTATAAGCCAGATCGCTGAAGCGGATGTTTTCTGCTTCATAAATGGCTTCAACGTTAATATATGCATCATAAGGATTGCCTGTCCATTGAATATAATTATCAGCACCATCACGGAATATAAATGGCTTGCGGATGAAAGACTGGAAAGTGAAATTGTAACTCCCTTTGTCAATTTCATATCTGCCTGCAATGCTCAGGTCTTCGGTTGTGCCAACACGCATCTGGATATTTCCATGACCATTTGCTTTCATGATATCACCCGTTAGCGGATCCACAATCACGTACACGTTGGCGTAATTATTTGCAGTTATATCAAGCTTGACTGTAAGGTTTGTTGCCTTGTGATCATATTGCGGCTGCATCTCTTTACCATATACTTTCCAAACTAAAAAATCTGCATCCGCACTTTCTCGTGATGTGTTCAAAGGAAGAAAAAGATTTGAACTATCAGTAGGCTCTCCTTTTATTTCCATCAACATATTATCATTAGGGCCTTTAAACGTCATGTTTGCCCGGCCAACAACTTTTCCATAGAACTGATTATTATCAGATGCTTTTGTATTTAATAATAATAATTTATTTGAATTGATAGCGAAATCATAAGCAAGATCATTGAAAGAGTGATGCATCAATTTGCCATGCGCCACTTCGCCAACGTGGCCGAAAGTATCTTTGATCTGAAAGCTGCCGAAATCAATATATCCATCTCTTAGTGCTACCGTTGCTGAAGAAATAAAATAAGTGCATTGCGTGTAGTTCACTCTTAACTTTCCATCTCTCAATTTGATATCACCAATATATTTTAACTGATCTCCTTTGCCAACAATCTGAAGCTGCCCTGTAGCGAAACCTTTCACATTGCTGAAAACAGTGTTGAGGTATTTTTCAAGAAGATCAACTTTTGTATCAACAAAATTGGTAGTGATATTAATAGGTTGTGTCGTTGCACTTGTGCTGTCAACGGTGTTGAAAATTCCTTTGAGGTCAAAATGATAATTTTTATTGTCAGAGTTCACATGTGCATCAACAAGCCCCGTACTTTTATTATAACCAGCAACAATGTCAAGTTTTCCGACTGAATCATTATCAAGCCTGAATTGTTCTGCAAGTCCGTTAAAACCGAAATCGGTTTCTTTTCTCAATGGATTTTTTATTTCTCCGGAACCTGTCAGCAATCCTTCAATCCTGTCGCTCTTTACAACATAAGGAGTGAAATCGCCGATGTTTATTTTTTTCAGATCAATATGAACATCATTCCATTTTCCGGTTGGCGAAGGGTGAGTGGTGACAAGTATTTGCTGATCTCCGCTTGAAATTTTTAATGAGTTTGCAGTAACAATATTATTATCAATCGCAAGCTCACCATCTTTTTGTATCGTCCACGGTTTGCTGTTGATATCTAATGTTGATGGATTAAATTTAATGTGAACACCTGTCTGTGATGTTTTAATCTGTGCATCGATATTTGCGGAGTTCAATGTTTGATTGGCGCTTGTTGTGATGCGCACGTCTGACAAATCATTTGCAGAGCGAAGACGGATATGTGTGTTAGGGAAATGTAGACTGTCGTTTACATATACTTCACCAATATTTGTTTCCAACGAAAGGCTGTCAAGTGTTCCTGTTCCCTTCACATTAGAATTTAAAAAAGAAAAATTCTTATAACTGAATTGAGGAACATCAGCGTTCATATCAAGCAAATTGTTTTTTGTGTTGATACGCCCGCTGACTGTAGTATTATTGAAGCCGTTTAAATTTTTGTCGATAAAGCTTATGTAATCATCCACTTTTTTTGTAGTGATCACGAAACTGAAATTTTGTTCAGCAAGTTTTCCTTTCACAGGTTTGATATATGCCGGATAATATTTATTCAGGAAGGTTTGAAAAGCATCCGGAAGATCATGTATCGAAAATTCACCAACAATCGCTCCATCAAATTCATTGCTCACAATAGTGATGGATTTGCTTTTATCTGCAACGCTCGATTCAATAGCAAGTGAATCAAAAGAAATGCGCTGCCCGTTTTTGAAAATAGATGCATCATACACTTTGGCAGTTCCAATAAAATTATCAACATTGCTACCTGTGAAATTGAACCGCAGTTTGCCGCTGAATTCAACACTGTCTTTCATCAGGTGAAGCTTTTTCAGATCAGTTCTTCCGACTTCTGCATTAAAATCAAATCTCGGCTGATCGCCACTGAAATCAATCAGCCCGTTCATTTTCGCATTCAGGTTGGAATCTTTTGAAATCAGCTCACCATTAAATTTCTTTTTAGCAATCGCTCCATTTACAGTAATATGCTGATAGTTGTAATTATTGAATTCAATGCTTTTCACTACGCCATCGAGTGTTGCGTTCAATGTATTTGATGCGAGGCCTTTGCCAATCACTTTTCCAGTGAAGGCAACTTTTCCAAGATTATCATTATCTAAAAATTTACCGATATCAAAATTGTCGGTGCTGATATTTCCTGAATATATTGTCGGACTGTTGTCTGGGAATTTCATATTTACGTCAGTGACAACAGTTCCAAGATTTGTTTCGATAGTTCCGTTTGTTACGAAATCTTTAATAAATCCTGTGAATGATCCACGGAAACGTAGCTGTTCAACTCTATCGAGCCGTGGAGAATGAATTTCTTTTAGCTGAGGTATTAATGTAGATGCATCGGCATAAGTCGTCCTGAAATCATTGGATCGAAATTCGATAAATGTTTTATCGATATCAGGCAATCCTTTCAAATGAATATCTCCATTCAGCAATGTGTTCTTTCCTGCTTCGATGATCACTTTTGTGCCGCGCAGGTTTTCAACAGGTCCTTTAATGATCCCCGTGATTTTAATTTTTTTGTTCCAGTTTTTTAATTCAGGAGCAAAAAAGCCAATGTCATCACTATCAACATAAGCATCAGCAAAATCTGCTTCCATAAAAATGCTGCTTGCATATTCGCTCATGTCGTCGAATGTGTTGAAGCGCATGGCATAATAATTCCTTAGCCGGCTTTTGGGTGTTTGAAGATCAAGTTTATGAAACTCCATGCCTTCTGGAAAAAAGATAACAGAAGAACTGAGTTTCTTCACTTCAAAACCGCTTCTTTCTTTTGTGCTCAGCACAAGCTGTGCTCTCACGGTGTCTTTATTCAGTGATACATTTTTAAAATCGCCTTCGATAGCATAAAACAAAACATGTTTGCCATCGAAATATTTTGAAAGCTGTTTTCCATCAGCCTTGAAATCTTTGAACATGCCATCGTGTATGGTCATTTGTTTAGCATTCACTATCCATCCGGCAGGGTTCAGGCGAAGATCATGAGGGTCGTTTTTAAACACAACATCCGTGTCAGTGATCGGAGGTCTTCTACCATCATAATTCGTAATAGCAAATTGGGGTTTTGTAAATTCAATGCTGTTGATTTTTGCAATTTTTTTTGCAAAGTTGAATTCTTCTGCATCAAGCTGCATCGATCCTAGTTTCACATCGAAGTCTTCGCCTCGCCATTCATCTTTTTTTATGAAATGAATATTGGCCAGCACCATTTTTTTCAGATCCAGCTCAATTCCTTTTGATGTGTCTTTTTTATTTGGGCTGGCGAAATAATCAGCCAGGAACTGATAGTTCCAGACAGAATCTCTTCTTTGCAATTTGATGGTGGCATCATTCAGACCGATATATTGAAGCTGTGCTTTCTCTTTATTAAAAAACCAATCTGTGATTTGCACTTTCAGGCTGCCGGCATATAGTAAAGTATCCTTGTTCTTGTCTTCAACAAGCGCATCTCTCAATATCATTTTATTAAAGAAAGAAAAATCAACGTGCCTGATGCTCACATTTGTGTTTAAATTTTTTGAAAGTCTGTCGGTGACTTTGCTTATCAGCCATGTTTGAAAAGAAGGTAGTTGTATGAGAATCCATAAACTCAGGAGAAAAAGAATATTTGTTACGCCCGAAGCTACAGTCAGCGTTCTTAAAAAAACCATCGCGGACACAACGAAAAGAACCGAATAGGTAAACGATTTTAGGTTGATGGCTTTTGACAATAACCATAGGCTCAACATCAGCAACACGAATGTGAGAATGGCCCTTAGGGATATTTTTGCTAGCTTTTTCAGCGGTTGGAATTATATGTAAAAATACGGAAACGCTTAGGTTGTGCAAATTCAATACCAAAGCGATGTAGATGTCCTAAAATGAAGCAATTAATCTATAATTAACAGCCATTTTGCAAATAAGAAACGGCTAAACGGCTTCGTATTGCGGTTCAGTCAAACAGTCCACTTGCAAGATATTTCATGCCTGAGTCGCAAGCTACGGTTACGATTGTATGATTTGGCCCCAATTCCTTTGCAAGTTCTATCGCAGCAACTACATTCAAGCCGGTGGAAGTTCCCGCAAATATTCCTTCTTCAGCAGCTAATTGTTTAGCCATTTTCCTTGCTTCTGTTTCGTCAATAGCTCTTGCCTCATCATAATGAGATTTATTAAGCAGAGGCGGCAGAAAACCCGGTGCGATACCTTCCACTGTATGTTTGCCTTTTATTCCTTTCGAAATGAATGGTGCCGAAGCCGGTTCAAGAATGATTGATCTTAGATTCGGGAATGCTTTTTTTAATATCAGATTAACGCCGGTGAACATGGCGCCTGTTCCAACTGCTGCGCAGAAAGCATCAATTGGTTTATTGAGTTGTTGAATGATCTCATTGCCTAATAATTTATAGCCTTCCAAAGAATCTGTGTTTTCAAATTGCTGTGCCCAATAATAATTTTCCTGTTTGCTGAGCTCTCTTGTCCGATCAATCATTTTTGGGATTAAATCCGGAGTTATTTTTCCACCTTCACTTGCAATAATTTCCAGTTCGGCACCGAATAATTTCATCGATTGAAGCTTTTCTTTTGCAAAGGCATCTGAAGTAATAATCTTCATCTTGTAGCCTTTTACCGAACAGATCATAGCGAGAGAAGTGCCTGTGCCGCCTGCTGTGGATTCAATCACGGTCATGCCTTTTTTTAAGTCGCCTCTTTTTTCTGCTTCATCAATAATGGCTAATGCTTTCCGGTCTTTATAAGAACCTGTGGGGTTAAAATATTCAAGCTTCACAAAAATATCTGCACAATTTTCCGGCACTACTTTTTTAAGTTGAACGATAGGAGTGTTGCCGATTGCACTTGTGATATCAAGATTTGAAATATTGCTCATGATTGTTCCAACGAATGTTTCAAAAAAAACTCAAAACCCTTCCGCGGTATCATCGCCTCGCTTGTCACCAACAGCAATGATCCTTCCGTCAGCCATAATCTGTATCACTTCAGTTCTTCCGATAGCTTCACGCTGAGAAATTTTATATCCCATTTGAATCAACTGTTCTCTGATATCCATCGGAAAATCTTTCTCCACAAAAATCATATCAGGCAGCCATTGATGATGGAATTTTGGCTTGTTCACTGCGTCTTCGGCACTGAGACCAAATTCAAGAACGTCCAACAATGTTTGAAAAACAGAAGTTGTGATCGTTGTCCCGCCCGGCGTTCCAACGACGAGATAAGGTTTATCATTTTGCAGAACAATCGTTGGTGTCATCGAACTCAACATCCTTTTTCCGGGCGCGATTGAATTCGCTTCTCCGCCAACTGCGCCATACATGTTCGGCACGCCGGGCTTGATGCTGAAATCATCCATTTCGTTATTCAATAAAAAACCAGCACCTGCAACAACCGTGCTGCTGCCATATTCTCCGTTAAGTGTAGTTGTGATAGAAACGGCGTTCCCATCTTTATCATAGGTACTGAAGTGAGTTGTTTCTTCGCTTTCGGGAGCAGCATTGCCTGCCTGTATGTCTTTGCTGTTCCCTGCTTTGTTTGGATCGTAAAGTTTCATTCTTTCCATCACATAAGGATAGCTCGATAAAAATTTTGCAGGCACTTTAAAATAATCTTTATCACCGAGATATTTTGCGCGATCAGCATAAGCAAGCCTTTCTACTTCTACCATTAAATGAACAGATTTCAAAGATTCGAAGCCATAAGCTTTTAACGGCTGGTCTTCCACCATGCGCATCATTTGTGGCAAAAGCACGCCACCGCTTGCAGGCAGTGGCATGGTGACAACCGTATAATCAGTTTTATATTTGAATACAATCGCATCTCTTTCCTTTGCTGTATAATT
>DATGIX010000186.1:0-3900 GCA_035295505.1 Puia sp.
TGAATCATGAACATATCTGAGCTATCGTTAAAAAGACCGGTGCTTGCTACGGTGATGAACCTGATGATTATTTTATTCGGCATAGTCGGCTACAAATTTTTAGCGGTCCGAGATTACCCAGCCATTGACCCACCGATTATCACTGTATCAACTTCCTACACCGGCGCAAATCCTGACATTATTGAAAGCCAGATTACTGAACCGCTGGAAAAACAAATCAATGGGATTCCTGGCATACGCACCATCACTTCCACAAGTTCTTTGGGTAGCAGCAATATCACCGTTGAATTTAATCTTGGTGCCGACCTTGAAGCTGCAGCAAGTGATGTTCGCGATAAAGTAGGGCAGGCGCAACGAAGCCTCCCGCTTGATATTGATGCACCGCCAGTTGTTACAAAAGCCGACGCAAACAGCGATTTCATTTTATTGCTTACCATTCAAAGTCACACAAAAAGTTTGCTTGAACTGAGCGATTATGCAGACAATGTGATGCAGCAGCAATTACAGACTATAGATGGAGTGAGCTCTGTTTTTGTTTTTGGTGATAAAGGTTATTCAATGCGCATTTGGTTAGACCCGAATAAAATGAACGCATATAATATTGCTTATAACGATATCAGCAATGCCATCAATACTGAAAACATAGAACTTCCTCCTGGTAAAGTGTATGGAAACAATACTGAACTTACGATAAAAGCGCTTGGCAGGCTCACGAGCGAAAAGCAATTTCGTGATCTGATCATTAAAGAAGACAGTTCGGGTATTGTGCGGCTCGGTGATATTGCGCGGATTGAAATTGGCCCTCAATCACCAGAGCAGAGCTGGAAATATAATGGTGTGAATGCAGTTGGTCTTGCTATTATCCCACAACCAGGTGCTAATAATATAGCTATTGCAGATGAGTTCAATAAAAGACTTGAAGAAATAAAAAAGGCAAATAGGGCAGATATTGAATTCAATGTTTTAATTGATAATACAAAAACAATCCGTCAATCATTGGATGAAGTGAAAGAAACATTGATCATTGCATTTTCGCTCGTGGTACTTGTTATTTTCTTTTTCTTCCGCAACTGGCTCATTGCTCTTCGTCCTTTAATTGACATTCCAATTTCATTGATTGCGACATTCTTCATCATGTACCTGATGGGCTTCACCATTAATATCCTCACGCTGTTAGGAATTGTGCTCGCGACAGGTCTTGTGGTGGATGATGGAATTGTTGTTACTGAAAATATTTTCAGAAAATTAGAAGAAGGATTTCCGATTCGAAAAGCTGCATTGGAAGGCAGTAAAGAAATTTTCTTTGCGGTAGTTTCAACATCATTGACGCTTGCTGTGGTTTTTCTTCCGGTAGTTTTTTTACAAGGTTTTGTAGGAAGATTATTTCGTGAGTTTGGCGTTGTGCTTGCTGCTGCAGTTTTGATTTCTTCTTTTGTGTCGCTCACCATCACGCCGGTGCTGAATGTTTATCTTACCAGAAAAGACGCATCGCATGGAAAATTTTACCAAATGACAGAGCCCTTTTTTCAAGGCATGGAAAACGGATATAAAAGGATGTTGAAAGCTTTCATGCGGGTGAGATGGGTAGCATGGGTGATTATTATTACTTGTGTATTTATTATTTGGTTCATCATGCGCTCCATCCAGAGCGAACTTGCTCCATTGGAAGATAGGGGAACGGTGCGTTTTACAGCCACTGCGCCGGAAGGAACGAGTTTCAGCTATACATCAAATATTGCTGATAGTGTTGCTGCTTATTTATATGATTCTATCCCCGAGCGCGATTTTGTTTTTGTGAGAACGCCAGGCAACGGAAATATAAATTCATTTGCTCCAAGAATTGGTTTGATAGATCACACATTAAGAAAAAGAACTCAGGCGGAGATAGCAAACGATCTTCAGAAAAAAATGGGCAAATTCAATGATGCCAGAATTTTCGCGATACAGGAACAAACCATTTCTGTTGGCTCGGGCTCAAGAACCAGTTTGCCTGTTCAGTTTGTTTTGCAGAATCAGGACATGAACAAACTGAAAGAAACCATCCCGAAATTTTTAGCAGAAGTAAGAAAAGACAAAACATTTTCAAACGCGGATGTGAATTTGAAATTCAACAAACCGGAGCTGGACATTACTGTTGACAGAATGAAAGTGAAAGATCTGGGCTTGTCAACCACTGATGTGATAGCTGCGATGCAAGCTGCGTTCAGCGGAGGCAGGCTTGCTTATTTTTATATGAACGGATATCAGTATTATGTGATAGCTCAGGTAGACCGCAGTTACAGAAACAATCCGGGTGACATTAATAATTTATATGTAAGAAATAGTAAAGGGATTAATATTCCGTTGGATGCAGTGGTTAATATACAGCAGAATAGCAACCCATCAACATTGTATCATTTCAACAGATTTAAAGCAGCCACCATATCAGCATCGCTTGCCGAAGGGAAAACAATTGGAGATGGCATCAAGGCTATGAATGAAATTGCATCAAGAACATTAGATGCAAGTTTTCAGACAGCACTTGCAGGGTCATCGAGAGATTATGCTGAGAGCTCTTCAAATATTATGTTTGCATTCGTGCTTGCACTTGTGCTGATTTATCTTGTTCTTTCGGCGCAGTTCGAAAGCTTTGTTGATCCGCTTGGTATTATGCTCACTGTTCCGCTGGCGCTTGCAGGCGCATTGTTAAGCCTTTGGATGTTTGGCCAGACACTGAATATTTTTTCAGAGATTGGAATGATCATGTTGATTGGTCTTGTTACTAAGAACGGGATTTTGATTGTTGAATTTGCCAATCAAAAAAGAGAACATGGTCTCGGAAAAATGGACGCGGTTATAGAAGCAGCAACACAAAGGCTTCGGCCTATTTTAATGACGAGCCTTGCTACTTCGCTTGGTGCATTGCCAATTGCTGTGAGCCTTGGTGCTGCGGCAACGAGCAGAATTCCTTTAGGCATTGTAGTAGTAGGAGGCATTATTTTTTCGTTAATACTAACGCTGTTTGTGATACCTGCTGTGTACAGTTATCTTTCAACAAAACACAAGGTTCATCAAACAGAAGTGGTGGAGTAATTAATAATGAATTTTTTTAAAAAGATAACCTGAAAAAATCTGTATAAAAGCTAATAGCGTTCAGCTCAAAGCCAAATTAAAATAGCATGATGAAATTTTTTCCGATACAAAATCTTCTGAAAAATATAAGCATGAAGAAGTTGTATTTATTCTTTTCAGCAATATTCATTTTTATAACATGCTCCGCTCAAAAAATAACTTTGAATGATGCCGTGTCGATTGCGCTGAAAAACAGTTTTAATATTCAGCTTGGAAAAAATAATGTGAAGATTGCAAACATTAATAACAATTATGGCATTGCAGGTGGTTTGCCACTTGTAACTGCAACAGGCGCAAATACGGAACAGGTAAGTAATCTTAGCCAAAAGTATTCTGATCCGACTAAAAACACGACAACGAGCAACGCACGGTCCAACAATCTTTCTGCAAGCTTGAATGCATCGGAGCTTGTTTATAATGGCGGCAGAGTGGTTACTGCAAAAAAGAGATTGACAGAAATTGAATCACAAACCAAACAGCAATTGAATTCAAGGCAACTGATTGTTGTTTACAATGTGATGTTGAAATATTATGATATCATCAGGCAACAAAGCTATGCTCGCACTTTAGAAAGATCGATTGATGCATCGAAACAAAAATTAGATATCGTAAAAACACAGCAAAACGTAGGCATGGCAAATAATGCTGACTTGTTTCAGGCTCAGGTTGATTTGAATACGCAATTGCAGAATTTGAAAGCTCAACAGCTTGTTGTTGATCAGGGCAAAACAGATCTGCTCACTTTGCTCACGTTAAATCCGGATTCAACAGTAGTGGTAGAAGACACGA
>DATGIX010000187.1:0-10718 GCA_035295505.1 Puia sp.
AAATCATAATAGTGAAATTCTGAGTTGCTACCATGATTATGATTAAGATGATCTCCAGAATAAATGGGAATGCAAAAAGCAATAAAAAAAGTTGCCAGTGTTTTATATGCAATAAAAAATTCATGATGATGGGTTGGTTAATGGTGAAAATGAAGTTGCCGTGCTAATCCAAATTTATGAGAAAGTTTTTAGTGTTTATATAATCAGCTTGCCAATTTTGTAGCCTTGAATTAAATTTTGAAGCCGCACGTTGCAGAATAGAATTTCTTCAGTACAAGTGAGTGACACAACGATACTAAATAGTAGCAATGCTGTTAAGGGCATAAAAAATCAATAACAATAAAGGGGCAACCGTTCATATTTTGTAGGCGTTTTTATTAGTTGATAATGAGCAAAATACTTTTATTTAATCCCAGGAGCGCAGTAGCGAAATTCCGGGTGCCGAATTCCATCATGAACATTGCTGCCTCTGTTGAAGGCAAATATGAATGGGCAATTGTTGATGGTAATTGCGAAGAAGATCCCTACTCCAAAATTGAAAGCTATTTGCGGGATAAGGATTTTAAATACATCGGATTCTCTGTGATGCCAGGGCCACAGTTGAAGCAGGCAATTTATCTGGCAAAAAAAATAAAACAAAATTGCCCTCACACAATAATGATTTGGGGAGGCTATTTTGCAACCAATCAATATAAGGTAGTTCTAGGCTCAGAGTATGTTGACTTTGTTGTGAATGGCCCCGGTGATCATGCTTTTCCGCAATTGATTGATGCGCTTGAGAATAATAAGCCTTATGAACTTATAAAAAACATTATTTATAAATCAGGAAAAAAAATTATTAAATCTATCAAAGAAGATCTGATCGATCAGGATACGCTTCCTTCACTTCCCTACGAAAAACTAAATAATTTTTATCCGATCGAAAAATTTCTTGGTAAAACTTATCTCGGAGAAAAAACACTTGCCTATCATTCGAGCATTGGTTGCCCGTTCACATGTTCATTTTGTGCAGTGGTTCCTATTTATGAAGCGAGATGGAAAGCCAAATCAGCACAGACAATTTACGGAGATATAAAATTTATCAAAGAAAAGTGGGGTGCAGATGCGATTGAATTCCATGATAATAATTTTTTTGTTTCTGAAAAAAGAGCCGTTGAATTTTCGAAACTGATAAAGCCTGAAAAGATGAATTGGTGGGGGATGGCAAGGATTGATACGATGCATCGTTTCACTGATCAATCGCTTTCACTGATCCGTGAAGCAGGTTGCAAAATGATTTTTTTTGGAGCAGAAAGCGGCAACGATAGCGTGCTTAAACAAATGGATAAAGGCGGAACGCAATCCGGCGAACAGATTGCTGCATTTGCTGCACGGATGAAAAAATTTGATATCATTCCTGAGTATTCTTTTGTGCTCGGAACGCCTGCTGCGACACCTGAAAAAGTGATGGAACAAATTGATTTTGATATCAGCTTCATAAAAAAAATAAAAGAAATCAATCCTGATACTGAAATCGTGATTTATATATACAGCCCTGTTCCGACTGAGGGATCGGAATTGTTTAATCAGGCGCTTGCAAAGGGTTTTTCATTTCCTGAAAAATTAGAAGACTGGATCAGCCCGCAATGGCAAAATTTTGATTTGCGCAAAAACCCGCTTACTCCATGGCTCTCTGCTGAAATGGTTGACAAGATCAGAAATTTTGAATCTGTGCTCAATGGCTATTATCCAACGGTGTCAGATATCCGATTAAGCAAATGGAAACGCAGCCTGATCAAAATGGCTGCAGGGCTGAGATATAAAATCAGTTTTTATAATAAGCCTTATGAAATAAAGCTGCTGCATAAAATCTGGAAATACAGACAGCCGGAGATACAGGGTTTTTGAAAAGAAAAAATTTTTCGATTCTCAAAAAAATAGAATGAAGGAAAGTTTATTACTGCAAAAAAAGCTGGATGCTTTTGAAGCGCATTATCATAGCCTTCGACTGGCAGAAAGAAGAATTTATTCAAATGAAGAGATAGCAAATCTTCCCGATATTTCAATGGAGCATCCGCATTATCGCGAATGGCTTATCAGAAAAAAATCAAGCGAGCGGTTTATTAATTATTTGAAAAGCAAAAAAAGGAAACTAAATATTCTGGAAGCAGGTTGCGGCAATGGCTGGCTTGCAGCAAAAATGTCGAACATCCATGGCACAAAAGTGACCGGTATCGATATTAACAAAATAGAACTGATGCAAGCTGTGACAGTTTTTGAAAGAAAAGAAAACCTGCATTTTGTTTATGGGAGCATCGACGCTTCTGTGCTTGCTGAAAACTCATATGACATCATTGTGTTTGCGTCATCATTACAATATTTTTCTTCTTTGTTTGAAATTATTCATGCTTCGCTGAAATTGGTATCAACTGAAGGAGAAATTCATATTCTCGACACGCTGTTTTACAATGCGGAAGAAATTAATAATGCTTCTAAAAGAACTGAGCAATATTACGCTGGTATTGGCTTTCAGCAGATGAATGAATTTTATTTTCATCATTCATTGAGTGATCTGAAACATTTTTCACATAAAATTTTATATAATCCATCATCTATCTTAAACAGATTTAAAAGGAAAGATTATCCTTTTCCATGGATTATGATTCATAAATAAATAATGGCTGTTCAATCATTATATCAAACATTTCAACGATTTGCGACTTTGCAGACGCATAAAATTTCTGCGTTGCCAATTGTGATTTTGATGCCTCACAGCGCATGCAACTGCAGATGTGTGATGTGCGATATATGGAAGGATAATAAAAACCTGAAAAAACTTACTGAACAGGATGTAGAAAAATTGATGGCAGCGTTCAAAAAATTTGGAACGAAGCAAGTGGTGATGTCAGGTGGAGAAGCTTTGTTGAATCCAAATTTTTTTCGACTGTGTGAAATTTTGAAGAGAGAAAACATAAAGATTTCATTGCTATCTACCGGATTAACAATTAAAAAAAATGCAGAACAGTTGATTGAATGTATCCATGATATGATCATTTCTTTGGATGGTGATGAAGCATTGCACGATTCGATTAGGAATATTCCGGAAGCATTTAATAAAATTCTCGAAGGGGTACAATTTATAAAATCAATAAAACCCGATTTTAAAATTACTGCGCGAACTGTGATTCATAGATTGAATTATCGTTTTTGGGATTTGATTATTGATAGTGCTAAACAAATCGGGTTTGACCAAATCAGTTTTTTGCCCGCTGATGTGAGCAGCCATGCATTCAACCGGGAAGTCCTATGGAATAGTGCAAGACAAAATGAAATTGCCTTGCAGGAAGAAGACTTGCCAATACTTCAGGAAATTATTGACTACCTGATCAGGAATTATCACAATGAATTCTCCAATCATTTCATTGCAGAATCACCACAAAAAATTCAGAAGATTTATGAGTATTATGCTGCACTTCATGGATTAAATCCGTTCCCATTTAAAAAATGCAATGCACCGTGGGTTTCTACTGTAATCGAGGCTGATGGAACAGTCAGGTCTTGCTTTTTTCATGAAGCATTAGGCAATATTCATGAAAATAGCCTGAAGGAAATTTTAAACAGTGAGAAAGCTATTTTTTTCAGGAAAAAGTTAGATGTCAGCCGTGATGCTACTTGTGTGAAATGCGTATGTTATTTGAATTTACCGATTGCATACTAATTCATTAAACCACTAATATTTGTCATGCCCAGATCAATTATGACAAGCAGAGCTTATGACTTTATCAACACAAAATCGGATATAACAGAAACACCCATTAAAATTGGCATTTCTCATTTGATGGTTCTGTTTTTTATTTTGCAGCTAATCGTTGCATTTTTCACATACTATCATTCATTAACTTTTGATGAAGCAATGTGGCAGTACATCGGAAGGAACTGGTTTCGCAATGGACTGATCCCATACTCAGGAGGCGTTGACAATAAATCTCCTCTAATTTTCGCCATCTTTGGTTTATCTGATAAATTTTTGGGAGTTAATTTTTGGTTTCCGCGGTTGGTTGGAATTTGTTTTCAGACAACAGGAATTTTCTTTCTTTACAAGGTTGGAAATTTTTTATTTTCTAATTCAACGGCAATTATTGCAACCATTATTTATGGCTTGACATTGACATGTCACTCCGCTGGTGGAAAGTTTGCTTCCAATACAGAATCTTATTCTGTAGCGTGTATTATTGCTTCAGCATATTTTGTATTTTCTGCAAAGAAGAAAAGCACATTTTTGGTTGCAGGAATTATTGCGGGAATTGGTTGTGCATTCAGGCTCACAGGTTTTTTCGGCGCAACAGCGCTGATGTTAATTTTGTTAATAAATCGAAAACAAAATGTATTCGTTTTTTTAGTTGGTGTTGTTGTTGCTATATTTTTTTTTATCATCCTTTTTTATTTTTCAGGAATTAATCTTCACAATGTCTTTGTCAATTTATTTTCTGACAATTTTAGCAAAGGTGGAGTTGCAGGCACTTCTGTAAGCGGGCGAATTGAAAATTTCTATAATAATTTTTTGATTTCGCCAATGGTTATTCTATTGCCAGCCATAATCATTTATTGCTTCATGAAGGAACAAAAGAGCGAATTATTGATTTGGCTTTTACTTGAATTTATTGGCATAAGTATTATTGGTCTGTATGCCAATCAACATTTCAAAAATTTATTGCCTCCACTAGTATTAATCAATGCTTCGGTTCTTAATTATTTTATAGAAGCCAAGAGAATATCATTTAAAACAACAATTCGGGCATTGTGCATATTTTTATTTCCAATTTTAACAGAACCGATATTAAGTTTGGAAAAACAATTCTTTTCGCAACGTCCACAAAATAATACTAACAACGTTTATAAAGCGCAACAGCCTGACGATGATGAGAGGAAAATATTAGGACTTTGGATAAAAGCAAATACATCAGAATCTGATAAAGTTTTGATAGCCGGTTATGGCGCACAAATTCAGGCGTATTCAGAAAGAGTTTCTCCAAGTATTTACTTCAACATCACTCAAACTGAAGTTGCCAGGAATTTTTTTTTAAAAGAGTTAAATACCGACAAACCTGCAATGATATTAGTGCCGGCATTTCAAGAATATGCAGATCTTGTAAACGCAGAAACACGGAAATATATTTCAGATATAATTGCTACTGATTATCGATATGAGTATTGTTTATGCGGATATAATATTTATCGGAAAAAATGGCTATCGAAAATAGTTAACTTGCCCCAGGATAGTTTACGTTAGCCTGCTCAAAAAAATGGACATGATAAAATGATGCCAGATGGTTTTTTATTTTTTTTGAATTTACTACCTTCCCCACCAGCATTGTATGGCTTCCTAAATTATAATGTTTTATTATTTCCACTTCTTTATATTCAGATGCAAATTCCGGAATAGGAAATTTAAGCGCTTCACTCTCAAAGATTTTAAATGGCAAATCTTTTATTTTTGGCGGAGAGGTGCCGTGGTGTGCCCCAAGATCATACACTGTTTTTACATCAGTAGTATCAATATTTGATATAGCAACCTGTTTTGCATTAATGATTTTGCTTAAAGTAATATTTGTTGTACGCAGCCCAAGAAGATAAATATTTTCTTCGGGATAATATCCTTGAAAATCCATCGGGAATATGTTATAATAATCGCCGTCCTTAAAAGATACAATGATAACTTTTCGTGGATAAGAATATATTGCAGCATATATTTTGGATTCCAAATATGGATGTTTCTTATTTTTAAAAATATGCTTTAATAAAAAATATTTCTGCAAGAAACCTTGTTGGAAACACTCTGCTGTTGTTATCTGAAATATTAAAATCGATTCATTGCTTTCCTTCAAGGTGTGAAGAAGTTTCAGGTTTAGTAATGCAACAGGATTTTTATCAACTTCAATGATAAGAACGGATGAATCAATATCTGAGCTTTTTACTTCGAGCCGAACAGCTATGCAAAAAGGAGTTTGACATACGATACTATGCCTGCGGCTGACATCTGTTTTTTGTGAACTGTTTTTTAAAAAAACTTTTTCTTTAATTTCTCCTAATTTCATGTAAACAGCATAGAAGAGTTTTCGAGGATGTCGCTTAAATAAAAGGCCAGTTAAAAATGAGTTCATTTTTTTGAAAGGATTAAAATTGCGAAATGTGAAGACTTAATAGAAGAATATGAAATAAAATTAAAGTACTTAGCTGATGTGTTCTTGTAATGCAGCTTTGTGTGCAAGAAAGTTTTTTGCGTAACTCCCTTATAACTATTTTGCGTGCTTAATGGAATATTTAAAAAGCTTTTTATTGCAACTTTCAATGAATACATTTCAATCATTTTTGCGGGAAGAGTATCAATGACCGTAGCAACAATTTTACAGTGGGGTGTAGATATTAAGGACAATTTCTCAAATAGCAATTCAATATCTTCAATACAATTCAATACAGCAAAATTTGCTAAAATGCCGTTCATTTTTTCATTGAATGGCAAATTGTCTGCAGACCAATTGTGGAAGTCAATATTTTCTTCTATAACAATTAGGTTTTCTGCATTTTCAGGAACAGTTTTTTTGGCTATAGCTCTCATATGTGGAGAGGGCTCAAGAAAGTGAACTTTATATCTATTGTAAATCAATGATTGTAAATCAAGACCCGTGCCTCCACCGAAATCGAGTACACTTCCATCAGGAACAGTATTAATAAGGGTCTTTATTACGTGGTTGCGAACAGTTTCGTCAGATTCTGTCATATGCCCGTTATAATCTGACGCTATGAAATTATAAAACGCAGTAGAGGGAATCATTTTTGTAAAATTGGTTGCTTCAATCAATATCTTGATAAAACAAATAGAGTATTTTTTTTGCGTGTCAATAACCAAGGCTAAGCTTAATGAGTTTTTCTTTAGTTAGATTCTAACGGGTTTATCATTTTGTATAAAAAACGTAACGCTCCATAGTCAAGTTGCCTTGTTTTGTTTAGCTACTTAATTTTAATTTAATATCTGGCAACTCTTAGAGTTTGTATGGCGTTTTCAATAATTACATCTCTTCCTTTGTTATAATCTCTTCTTAAAAGATTTCAGTCATTTTTTAACCTTAAAAACTGTTTTATGAAACATCTATTAAATCTTTTTCTTTTCGCATTTGTTTTTCAATTTTCATCAAGGAGTCAAAACACTTTCCCTGCTAATGGTAATGTTGGTATTGCTAATGCCACTCCTCTCGCATTATTGGATATCGGTTCTACCACCAGGTCAAATTTTGCTGGTGGTAATGGAGTTTTTGGACCGTTCCAGATAAGAATAAGTTCAACTTCACCTTCTAATTCTTCTATCGGTGCATACATTTATAATCAACAAACAGTTGCTAATAGCTCGGCTACGGTAGGTATTCAATCATGGGCTAATACAACCAACATAACAGGCACAACGACGAACTCGTCTTCTGCCATTTCCGCATACACTGAACATAGTGGCACCGGAATACTTACATGGGCAAATTCCGTTTCAGCTTCATGCTTTTTAAGTAGCACAGGTACCGTTACAAATTGGGCTGCTTTTCATAGCGGAGGTGTAATTGCTACAGGTGGAAGTGTCACCAACGGATATGGTCTCTATTTAGCAGCTTTCCCCGGTGGGGTAACAAACAAATACGGCGTGTATGCTGTAGATGCAAATGCCATGAACTATTTTGCCGGTAAGGTGACTGTTGGTACCGGTGTTGCCAGCACTCCGGCAGGCTATAACTTATATGTTTCAGGTGGCATATTAACTGAAAAAATAAAAGCAGCTTTGGCGAGCGGCTCTAACTGGGCAGATTATGTTTTTGATAAGAAATATCAATTGCAACCGCTTAAAGATGTTGAAATATATATCAATGAAAATAAACATTTGCCGGGAATTCCTTCTGCAGATGAACTGGCGAAAGACGGTGGCATTGATATGAGCGAAATGTTTGCCAGGCAAATGAAAAAAATCGAAGAACTCACTCTTTATATTATTGAGCAAAACAAACAAATTGAGTCGATGAAAATCCGTATTTCTCAAATCGAAAAAAAATAACTCTCTAAAGAATTTTATATCATTTCTCGATATTAAATATCGGTTAAAATATTTTATAGTTAGTTATACGAAATCCTGGCAAAAAATAATGTAAGCCGCGAAAGTGCGGTGTCAGCACTATAATCACTGACAACGATAAAATGAAACATCTTTTTCAACTCATTATATATTTCATGGTAGCAAATGCTGCCTTTTCGCAATGGACGCCACTCACTCTAGCTCCTCATGCGAGCGGTGGTGGAATGCTTTTGCTTTCAGATGGCTCTGTGATTGTGAAATCTAATTCCGGAGGAAACTATGGCAACCTGTATGACAGGCTAACTCCGAATACTAATGGAAGCTACGCCAACGGCACGTGGACTACAATTGCTCCAATGGCTAATGATCGTCTTTATTATTCATCTCAGGTTCTTATGGATGGCAGAGTATATGTGGCAGGTGGGGAATATGGAACTGGAACTTCTGCAGGTGAGGTATATAATCCACTAACTAATTTATGGACTAATACTCCTAATCCAGGTTCAACTATCAGTGATGCGAATTCAGAAATTCTTGATGACGGCAGAGTGCTTCAAGCTTTAGTTGCAGGAAATTTAACGGGCACACTTATTTATAATCCTGTTGCAAACACTTTTATTAATGGGCCTAATTGTCTCGGTATTCATAATGAATCTGCATGGGTTAAATTGCCAGATAATAGCATCCTTTTTGTAAATAGGCTTAGTACTACTTCGGAAAGATATATACCAGCCACCAACACATGGATCGCTGATGGAAATGTTCCAGTTCAGCTATATGACCCATACGGGGACGAAGCGGGTGGCGCATTATTATTGCCAGATGGGCGTGCATTATTTTTAGGCTCTGCAGGACACAACGCATATTATACTCCTTCGGGCACCACTGCTCCTGGAAACTGGGTTGCAGCACCAGATTTTCCCAATGCACAAGGAACCCCGGATGCTCCCGCAGCCTTGCTGATCGATGGCAGGGTGCTTTGTGATGCTTCGCCCATCCCTACGGCAGCGAATCATTTTCCAACACCAACTACATTTTATCTATTCGATCCTGCTACAAATATTTTTACTGCTATTGCCGCCCCCGGCGGCGGGGCCAATCTTAATATTTCATCCTATACAACTACTTTTCTTGAGTTGCCGGATGGGAATATTTTATATGCCCAACAAGGATCAAATCAATATTACATCTATACACCAACAGGTGCTCCACAAAATTCATGGAGGCCGGCTATCAGCAATTTTACACAAACAGGGGCCAACACATATCAAATTACAGGCACTCAGTTTAATGGTATCTCAGAAGGCGCAACCTATGGAGATGATTGGCAGATGAACACGAACTACCCCACCATACGTCTTGTTTCTGGTACAAATGTATATTATGCGCGCACATCAAACTGGAACAGCACTGGCGTAAGAAGAGGGAACGCTGTTGACAACGTAACCTTTACGCTTCCTGCAGGATTGCCAAATAATACCTATTCACTTTATGTTGTTGCAAACGGCATCGCATCTACACCTGTTCAATTTTCATTAGTATGTTCTTCTAATATCACCATTACCGGATCTTATTCCAGCCCAATTACTCAGTCAAGTACATGGATAAAATCTTCAGGGCAGACTACTATACTTAATTCAACAAGTGTAAAGTTAGATGCCAGCCCAACCGCAGGTTATGTAGAATTAAAACCGATAGTTTCAACAGATTACTTTTTGACAGCCCCAAGCACTGCTGCCGCCGTATTTGTAGCACAAGCATTAGATGGTTGTGGGGGAAATGTTCCTGCAAGCTTGCATGCAACGCCAATAATAACTAATACTTTATTAAGTGTTCCCGCAGTATCGCCTCGTCATATTCATACAGCAGCCAATGTAGATGATTTGGTAAGTTATACTGCTAAAAATAATTCAATAATGGCTTTTCCTAATCCTGCAAAAGAGTCGTTTACCGTAAGAAGCAATAGTGATATCCAGAATGCAAAATTTCAGATGTTTGATGTTGCAGGAAAATTACAAAACATAACTATAGGAAATATTGATAGCAATAGTAAAAAGATAATGTGGAATTATTTAAGCAAGGGTGTATATGTATTAAAAATTATTTCAAATAAAAAAACTGATTTTATAAAAATACTTGTTCAATAATTGTGGCCCGCTATCGCATTTCTGCAACGTTTTTAAGATTTGCGTTGTCCCAATAAATATAACTTTAGGCATGTATAGATTCTGCAAAAACTTTATGCTGATTTTTGCTTTTGTAGCCTGCGCAAAAAAAGATACAAATGTATGCCAAACAACCATGGCAGAAATAACAGGAACCTATCATTTAACTAAATTCGAATCAGTCTCTTATCAGACGGGTGCAGCTCAAAACAGAACATCCTCTCTGACGAGTTGTGAGGTTTCAGGTATTTATAAATTTAATATTGACAGCACTGTTACGTATAGTGAATTAAGCAATTGCAATAATAGCGGAAACGGGGTTTGGTGGGCATCTAAAACGAGTTTCTATTCTTTGTTTGCTTCTGGCGTCAGCAACCGTATTGGTGGTGGGGCAATCTCAATTACAAGTTGGGATTGCACCAATTTGGTATTGATCACAAATTATCCGGCTGTTGATTCTAATTATA
>DATGIX010000188.1:0-35498 GCA_035295505.1 Puia sp.
AAATCAGTGTTATTGAATATTATTTCGCGGATCAGATTTCATGATGATTTCATAATCTAAAGGTGGAGTTGCATGCAATAAGTGCTGAATAAAATAATCCCAACGCCGACGCATCATGTAGTCGGAATATTTTCCATAGCCATGCCTGCTGTTTGGGAACACAACGAGGTCAAAACTTTTATTAGCTTTTTCAAGTGCTTCAACCACCAGCAAAGTGTTGTACGGAGGCACATTATCATCCATTAATCCATGCGCAAGCATTAATTTCCCTTTGAGATTTTTTGCATAATTCTGATTTGCCTGCGCTTCATAATCTGATTCTGAAATGAGCCCATCATATCTTTCACCCCAATCATCTTCATAATTTCTGTTATCGTGATTTCCCGATTCGGAAATACCTACTTTAAAAAAATCAGGATAACGGAACATCGCTGTTGCAGTTGCGAAGCCACCGCCCGAATGTCCCCATATTCCAACGAGATTTGTGTCGATATAATTATAGCGTTGTGATAATTGTCTAATGCCTGCAATCTGGTCTGGTATTGTATTTTCAGCCATATTGCCATAGCTCATGTCATGAAAACTTTTAGAGCGCAATGGATTGCTCGTGCCTTCAAGCGCAATTACTATAAAACCTAACTCTGCCAATGACTGATTATCTCTTCTTGCAGTACTGAAAGACCAACTGCCAACACTGCCGCCTTGTGGCCCCGGGTAGATATAATCAATGATCGGATATTTTTTATTCGCATCAAGATGCATGGGCACAAACATCAATCCATATAAATCTGTTTTGCCGTCATGCGCTTTAACGGTGATGGGTATCGGAGCTTTCCATCCTGTAGCGACAAGACGTGAAATATCTGTTTTCTCTAAATTCACAATCACTTTTCCATTCAGGTTGCGTATCATAGTTGTTGCAGGAACATCTGGTTTTGAATAAATGTCAATAAAATAATTGCCAGATGGTGATAAATTGATTTCATGATTTCCTTCCTCAGGCGTGAGCGAAACAAAATTCTTTCCATCAAAACCTACTTTATAAAAATGAGCGAAATATGGATTGCCCGGTTCACGCCCATCCGCTATAAAATAAAGTATCCTGTTTTTTTCGTCCACTTTCAATAGTCTTGTAACAACGAAATTTCCTTTGGTGATTTGATTTTTCAATTTCCCGGTTTGTGCATCATATAAATAAAGATGACCCCAGTCATCTTTTTCGGAATACCAGATAATCTCATTTGAGTTTGGCAAATATTTCCAGTTGATGCTTCCTTGTCCTGATTCATATTGAGTAGCTACAGTTTCTTCAAAAACTTCTCTCACAGCTCCGGTAACAGCATTGGCTATCCGAAATTTTTCATTTTTATGATTTCGGGAAGTTGACAAGAAAGCAAACTCGCTTCCGTCCTGTTTCCATTGGACATCGTTTAGAGTTGTGCCACGGGAAATATCATCACCAAGAGAAGAGCGATGCGGATCGGGCACACATTGAAGAGCGATCACTTTGGGTTCGTCTACATTAATGATCACTCTGTGAATCATCGCAATTTCTTTGTCTCCCGGCAACGGATATTTCCATGCTTTCAGAACTGGTTTGCCAACATTGGTTGCCACAAGATACATGTCGCTTGCATTGCGCTCATCTTGTTTAAACGTCGCAATTTTTTTTGAATCCGGAGACCATAAAAGAATTGGTGCATCACTGCTTTTCCATCCTGCGTTGTCGGTAGCGTATCCAAAATTTTTTACGCCATCAGTCGTGAGCTGTGTTTGCTTATTGGTTTCAACATCACGTATCCACAAATTATAATCCTTAATAAATGCAGCTTTCTTTCCATCCGGAGAAAGTGCTTCGCTATTTTTTGCTTCGGAATTATTTTTTAGTGAAGAAACTCCGACGGTACATTGATAATTTTTTAAATCGCACGTACACGCTTTGCCTGCAGTTTCAAAATTGATGGACTTTCCATCTTCAGAAAAAGTGAAAGAAGTGAATGGAAGATGTGATGCATCATAAGTTTTTCCGGTTGCTGATGAAATAGCAACAGCCAGTTTTAGATGATCAAAAGCAGGTCTGCGTGTCCCTTTGGCAGGATCTGCCAAAATGAATTCACTGCCTTCTGCTGTAAGTATGCGGTACCAGAACCTGTCGCCTGAAATCCAGTTGGGGCGAACTTCTGCACGATCAACCAGTGGTGAAATATTGTATGACAACATGCTTGCTGCCTGATCATAATCTTTGGCGGAGAAAGTGCGGGGTTGCTGTGCGATCGTTACAAAGGACGAGAAGGCAAAGGCAATCGCAGTAAAAAATCTATTCATTATCTGGTTATTGGTTTGTTGAATGAATAGCAAATTAATTGTTTTTCAACGAATGTATTTCAGGCCGTGATTAATGAACTGAAACCGATTGAGATTTTATTCAAAAAAAATTATTTTGGTCTTTATTCAATCATCTTTTCATCAAAGTGAAATAGTATTATTACTTTGTTATTCATTAATCAAAACTTTAACTATGGCATCTTCATTAACCCGAAATCAGTTAGATTCAGTTTCATTAGCAAACTACAATGAAGTGCGGAGCATTTTAAAAACAGGCGACATTCTTTTTTGCAGCGGCGATTATCTTTTTTCGCGCATCATCCAACGATTGACAAAAAGTACGTGGAGCCACACGGCTATTATTTATAAAGACGAAACATTAGGTCGTGTGTTAGTGTTGGAAGCTGAGCCTTCAGTTGGAATCCGCTTAATTCCTTTATCAAAATATCTCACAGATTATAATGGCACTAAAAAACCATACAAGGGAAGGATTTTCGACAACAAATTAAAGACTGAGTTAGACAAAGAACATTTCAGCAGGGGGATTTCCTTCGGGCTGGATGAGTTGACAAGGCCTTATGACGGTCATGAAATCATCCGTATTTTTTTCAGGATTGTTTTTAGGATGGGCAAGCGACAAAAGAACAGAGCATACACTTGTTCTGAATTGGTGCATTCTATGTATTCAAAAGCAGGAGTAGATTTTAAATTTCACGACAGCTATATAAGTCCCGACGATATCTGGAAAGATGAAAGGGTAGATATGAAGTATCGGATGCTTTGAGTTAAACTATTTAGCTGCTATCAATTTATTAGTGATCAATATTCTTTGTAATTAATTTAAAACTCCGAATAAAACTATTTCACAAGTACTTACCTTTAATCACATTTTTCATTTGCCTTATTTCTATTAGTGCTTCCTGTTGCTAACACCTGTGATTTATTTTAGTGAATTTTATTTTTTATCACAACCAAAATTATGTTCATGAGAAAATCTCTGCTCACAGGATTTTTTGCAAGCTGCATGATGACTGTTTTATTCAGCCATGCGCAGGACAAAACAATCGCATTCAAAGGTGCGCTCATTTACACAGCATCTGGCAACCCTATCAACAATGGAGTGTTGATTGTGCAGAACGGAAAAATTGTAGCTGTTGGTGATGCTTCCACATCTGTTCCTGCAGATGCGCAGATAGTTGACGCCAGCAACAAAGTGATCATACCGGGAATTGTAGATACACATTCGCACATCGGCGGCCCTGCAGGCGGCGACAACTCCAATGCGCTCAATCCTGAAGTACGGGTACTCGATGCCGTTAATCCTGAAAGCAGCAGCTTTAAAAAAGCGCTTGCAGGCGGCATTACTACAGCGAACATCATGCCCGGTTCGGGACATTTAATGAGCGGGCAAACTATTTACGTGAAGCTGCGGGATGCTAATACCATTGAGGGCTTGCTCGAAGTGAATGAAAAAGGAGTGTTCGGAGGAATGAAAATGGCGAATGGTACAAACTCCATGCGCGGCACAAATGGCTTTCCCGGAACGCGTGCAAAATCTGCAGCGATGGATAGGGAGCTTTACCTGAAAGCAATTGATTACAAAAAAAAGATTGACAGCGCAAAGGGCGTTGCATCAAAAATGCCGGAAAGAGATTTGCGCATGGAAGCATTGGTAGAAGTATTGGAAGGAAAAAGAGTCGTGCATTTTCACACACATAAAATGAATGATATTCTCACTGTGCTTCGCCTGCAAAAAGAATTTGGTTTTCGTGTAGTGCTTCATCACGTTTCTGAAGGCTGGAAAGTAGTGAATGAAATTGCAAAAGCAGGCGTGCCTTGCTCTATTATTAATATTGATGCGCCCGGCGGAAAATTAGAAGCGATGAATTGTTCTCCAAAAACAGGGGGTATTCTTGAAAAAGCAGGAGTGGCTGTTGCGATTCACACAGATGATCCGATTACTGACTCGAGATTTTTGATGAGAAGCGCTGCGATATCTGTGCGTGAAGGAATGTCGAGACAAAAAGCGCTGGAAGCACTTACGATTGCAGGAGCAAAAATGCTTGATCTTGGCAGCAAGGTCGGCTCGCTCGAAAAAGGAAAAGATGCAGATTTTGTGATTCTGTCGGGAGATCCGTTTAGCGTGTACACACATGTTGAGCAAACATGGGTGGAAGGAAAAAAACGTTTTGACCGAAATGATCCTGCAGATAAATTGTTTGCAGTGGGTGGTTATAAAGTGTTCACGCCTGAAAATGCTGCTGACGATATTCATCACAATGAGTGGAATGATGATGACGACAAACAGTAACCCAATTCTTTCTGACAAAAAAATAAACAGATGAAAAAAATAATTCTCTTAATAAATATTTCAATGATCATCTTTTCATTGCATGCGCAAATTGCAGTGAAGGCGGATAAAATTTATACTTCTGCTGGTGATCCAATCAATAATGGTGTAATATTAATCAAAGATGGAAAAATTGAAAAAATAGGAGCAGCCGGATCAACAAAAATCCCATCTGATTATAAAGTGTACGAAGCAAAAGTGATTACTCCCGGATTAGTAGATGCAAGAAGTGAAGTTGGATTATCCGGAGATTTGAACATTCCTACCGATCAGGATCAGCTTGAAAAGTCAAGCCCTATTCAGCCTGATCTTCGCGCTATTGATGCATATAATACTGATGATACACTTGTCGGTTATCTGCGTATCAGTGGTGTTACTACTATTCATACAGGTCATGGAATTGGCGCATTAGTGAGTGGACAAACAATGGTGGCAAAAACAAAACCTGGATTAGTTGATGCCGTGACAATTGTTCCAGCAGAAATGTTAGCCATGTCGCTCGGGAAATCTGTTCAGGGAAATTTTACTTCGCCCGGAACAGAAGCAAAAGAAATTGCTATGCTAAGAACAGAGTTGCTGAAAGCGCAGGTCTATCAGCAAAAAATGGATACTACAAAAGATGCAAGCAAAAAACCTTCCCGCGATCTGAATTTGGAAATGCTTGGAAAATTATTGAAAGGAGAATTAAAAGCTTTGGTGTATGCGAACAGAGCAACTGAAATTATTTCTGCCATCAGGCTTGCCAAAGAATTTAATTTAAAATTGGTGCTTGAAGGCGCAGCAGAAGGATATCGTTTGATCAATGAAATCAAATCTTCAGGCGCTGAAGTGATTGTGCATGCAACGATGGCAAGGCCTTATGAAGACAATGCAAACATGACTTTGGAAAATGCAGCGATATTGACAAAAGCAGGCATTCCTGTTTCAATTGAAAGTGGGTTTGAAGGTTATGTTCCGAAGACAAGAGTTGTTTTATTTGAAGCTGCTGTTGCTGCCGCTAATGAAATGCCTTATCAGGAAGCATTGAAAGCGGTCACAATCAATCCGGCAAAATTGCTGGGGCTTGATAAGCGCATAGGCTCGCTTGAAAAAGGAAAAGACGCCGATATAGTTTTGTATGATGGCGACCCTTTTGAATATACCACTCATGTTTGCAAAGTAATTATCGACGGACAATTGGTTGCAGATAATTGCAAATAGATTGCTTGTTTGATCATTTTAATAATTCATTTATTTTCAGATATGCATCAACGTTATGCATGATGGTCATATTGTTTATTGCTCATCACTTAGTTATTATTCAAAACATTCTTTTCCGTTATTTTTGCATAAACAATAACCATCCTGTCAATGGCGGATATACTGAGCAGTCCCATTGAATATCTCAAAGGCGTTGGGCCGCAGCGTGCAGATCTGTTGAAAAAGGAACTTGGCATTTTCACGTTCAAAGACCTGCTTGAACATTTCCCTTACAGGCATATTGACAAAACAAAAATTAATCTCATCAGTGAGATCGCGCCGCAAACAGAATTCATTCAGGTTGTTGGCAAAGTAATGAGCATTGAAATTATCGGAGAAAAAAGATCAAAACGATTAGTGGTTGAAATCAAAGATTCATCAGGCGTGCTGGAGCTTGTGTGGTTTCAGGGAATTGCGTGGGTGGAAAAAATGCTTGAAATCGGGAAACAATATTTTGTCTATGGAAGAATAAGTTTTTTTCAGGGTAATGCGCAAATTACACATCCTGAAATTGAATTGTTCGCCGATGAAAATGCGTCTGCAAAAAACTTTCTGGAACCGGTTTATTCAAGCACTGAAAAACTAAAAGCAAGAGGTTTGGGAGGAAGGCAGATTGCAAAACTTACTGTTGCTTTATTGGGGATGTTGTCAGAAAGAGATATCCCTGAAATTTTGCCTGATGAAATAAATAAGCTACTGAATTTTTCAGGAAGGTTCAAGGCGTTTCAGTCAATTCATTTTCCTGCTAACGCTGATGTATACACGAAATCAGTGGAGCGGCTAAAGTTCGAAGAATTGTTTGTGGCGCAATTGCGCATCGGTCTAATCAAGTCTCAAAGACATCGGTTTTCAAAAGGATTAGTGTTTAGTCATGTCGGTGACATGTTCAATGAGTTTTATTCTAAATATTTGCCCTTTGAACTGACAGGTGCGCAAAAAAGGGTGTTGAAAGAATTAAGAAAGGACATGGGCAGCGGCAAACAGATGAACAGGCTGTTGCAGGGCGACGTGGGCAGCGGCAAAACAATAGTAGCGCTGCTTTCTATGTTATTAGCAATTGATAATAGTTATCAGGCTTGCATGATGGCGCCCACAGAAATTTTAGCAAAACAACATTTCGACAGCATCGAAGCTTTGTTGAAAGATATGCCGTTATCGATAGGAATTTTAACTGGTTCAACAAAACCAAAAAGAAAAAAAGAAATTCTTGATAGTGCCTTAGACGGTTCATTGAATATACTCATCGGCACGCACGCAATTATTGAAGATGTGGTTCAATTTAAAAACCTGGGGTTCGCAGTAATTGATGAGCAACATCGGTTTGGTGTAGCGCAGCGTGCGAAACTTTGGAACAAAGCGATCGTGCCACCGCATGTGCTGGTGATGACTGCCACGCCGATTCCCCGCACGCTGGCGATGACTGCTTACGGTGATCTTGACTACAGTGTGATGGATGAATTGCCGCCCGGAAGGCAACCGATTGTAACGGTGCATCGTTATGAAAGCAAGAGGCCGGAAGTGATGGGTTTTTTGAAATCGGAAATTGAAAAAGGAAGGCAGGTGTATATTATCTTTCCATTAATTGAGGAGTCGGAGAAAATGGATTATGAAAACCTGATGAAAGGATATGAAAATGTGAAAGCATGGTTTCCTGAACCGAAATATTGGATCAGCATGGTGCATGGCCGGCAAAAGAGTGAAGTAAAAGAAACGAACATGCAACGGTTCGTTCAGAACGACACTCAGATAATGGTTTCCACTACAGTTATTGAAGTGGGTGTGAATGTTCCTAACGCAACTGTGATGGTGATCGAGAGTGCAGAAAAATTCGGTCTTTCCCAATTGCATCAGTTGCGTGGCAGGGTAGGGCGAGGGAAAGAAAAGAGCTATTGTATTTTATTGACCGGGCAAAAACTGAACAATGAAGCGAGAGAACGGTTAAAGATCATGTGTGAGACGAATGATGGTTTTAAGATAGCAGAAAAAGATCTCGAGATTCGTGGCCCGGGGGATATTGCAGGAACAAGACAAAGCGGGATGCTCGATTTCAAACTGGCTGATATTGTTAAGGATCGGTCAATACTCGAAACAGCGAGGCAAATGGCCTGGAAATTGTTGGATGAAGATCCTGACCTGAGCACTGCTCCAAATCTGCGACTGAAAAACTATCTGAATTCCCAACATGGAAAAACGCAGTGGAGCAGGATTTCGTAAATGATAGCAGATTGAATAATTCGTCTTAATTGACTAAATTGTAAAAAAGAAAACTTGATAAACAGATCACTGATAGTTTTTTTATTAATTCTTGCCGCTCTGAAAACATCCGCTCAAGGCGGTTCTTCCAATCTAGAATTCACTGAAAATAAAGGCCAGTGGGATTCAAGGGTGAAATTCAAAGCCGATTTCGGAGGTGGGGCATTCTTTCTTCAAAAAAATGGATTCACTGTTTTGCTTCATAATCCTGATGATCTTATGCGCATGAGGCAAGCTCATAATGGAAGGCGAATAAAAATCCTGACAAAACAAAACAAACAGACAAGAAATAGCGAGGACAGTAGCCTCCTTGTCCGTTCGCATGCTTATAGAGTAGCCTTTGTAGGCGCAAATGAAAACCCGGAAATAGTTCCTGACAAACCATTGCCTACCTATGAAAACTATTTTATCGGTAATGACCATTCAAAATGGGCAGGGCATTGCAATGTTTATCAGGGAATCACTTATAAAAACGTTTATCCCAATATCGATCTACGATATTATACCAACAATGGTATTTTAAAATATGACCTGATTGTTCGTCCCGGTGGTAATGCGGAAGATATCATTATGAAGTATGAAGGAGTAGATAAGCTGAGCATTAAAAATGATGAATTGCAGATCAAAACTTCTGTTGGAACTCCGAAAGAATTAGCCCCGACTTCTTATCAGATTGATAACAATGGAAGAAAAGAAGTGGAGTGTAATTTCTTCCAATCGTCAAGTAATACCATAAGATTCAGGATTAAAAATTATTCGCACCAAGCCGCTCTGGTTATTGATCCTACTGTTATATTCGCAACGTTCACGGGCAGCAAGATTGACAACTGGGGCTTCACTGCAACTTATGGTCCTGATGGAAGTGCATTTTCCGGCGGTATAGTGGCAGGCAATGGTTTCCCGGTTTCATCAGGTGCATTCAAAGAACCATATGATGGCGGCAAATGGGATATAGGCATTATGAAGCTCGATCCGACCGGAAGAAACAGGTTATATGCTACTTATCTTGGTGGCTCGGCTGATGAATATCCACATAGTCTTGTCGTTAACCCACAGGGAAACCTGATAGTTTTTGGCAGAACAAGATCATTTGATTTCCCAATCACCAAGTTAATTGGCCCGGGGGGCAATACTGATATTTTTGTTACTGAATTCAATTCTACGGGAACAGGCATTGTCGGGTCTCTTCGTATTGGAGGCTCTCAAAATGATGGACTCAATATTGAAGATCAGGGTAATATTCAGGACGGAGAACGTACAAACTCTTTAATAAGAAACTATGGAGACTGGTCAAGAGGCGAAGTAATATTAGATGCGGGTAATAATATTTTTGTTGCTTCTTGCACACAATCAATAGCTCCTTCCGATAGCTTCCCGATCATTGGATCAGTTTTTCAACCTGTTTCAGGTGGAGGAGGAACTTATCATCAGGATGGGCTGGTTCTTAAAATAACTCCAGATTGCAACAACATGATATTTAGTAGCTTCCTCGGTGGCTCTGATGATGATGTCGCATTCGTAATCGACCAAAGCCCGACAACGGGAGATATTTATATTGGAGGCGCAACATTCAGCACTAATTTTCCTGGTGTTGGGGCTTCAGCTTTGCAAAAAACTCCCGCGGGAAATGTCGAGGGATTTGTGTCCATGATATCCAACGATGGCTCTACGCTTAAAGCTTCTACTTATATTGGAACCACGGGCAATGATGTGATATATGGTGTAAAATTCGACAGGTTCGGATTTCCCTATGTGATGGGAACAACAACAGGACAATGGCCTGTTATTAATGCCTCATGGAGCAATGCAGGAGCAAGGCAATTTGTTTCCAAGCTGAAGCCGGATCTTTCTGCATTTGTTTATTCCACCACATTTGGAACTCCTGGTGCAGCCAGCCCTAATATCTCTCCTGTAGCTTTTCTTGTCGACAGATGCCAGAATGTTTATATCTCAGGGTGGGGGTCGTTTTATGCTGTAGAAAACCCCGATCCTTATGGTCTTCAGGGCACCACAGGAATGCCTGTTACACCAGATGCTTATCAGGCAGCAACAGACGGAAGAGATTTTTATTTCATCGTCATAAAAAGAGATGCTACAGGGCAATTATATGGGACCTTTTTTGGTCAGAAGGATTCACCTGATGCATCTTTATCGTTGAGTGAGCATGTGGATGGAGGAACAAGCCGCTTTGATAAGGATGGAGTCATTTACCAGGCTATTTGTGCGAACTGTTATACAGTGCCTTCTATCAAATGGCCAAGTAGCCCTAACACGTGGAGCCCATGTAATGGCACATCGGACAATTGTACCATACAGGGTGCATGCAATTTAGCAGTTGTAAAAATCCGGTTTAATTTTGCAGGTGTTACTGCAAATATCAAATCATTGATCAATGGTCAGTATGACAGCGTTGGTTGTGTTCCATTAGCTGTAACACTTGAAGACACGATTAGAAATGCGAAAACTTATGTATGGAGCTTTGGTGATGGAACTCCTGATACCACTACTACCAATTACTCCGTCCTTCATACATATAGTTCAACAGGAACATATCTTGTTCGCCTCATAGCTATTGATTCTGCAACCTGCAATATCAGTGACACAGCGTATTTGCATATCACAGCAAGAAATGATAAAGCAATCTTAGGATTAAATATCGTGAAGCAGCAGCCATGCCAGGCCTTGTCTTATCAATTTATTAATAACTCCATTCCTCCTGCTGGCAAGCCATTCACAGCAAATTCTTTTGTCTGGGATTTTGGAGATGGGACAATTGTTACAGCAGGAACGGCAACACAAACTCATTCCTATGCAGCTCCGGGAACTTACAATGTTAAGCTCCTGTTGATAGACACCAATTATTGCAATTATCCAGATTCAATTGTTCAGCCTTTATCTGTTTCACCATTGGTGAAAGCCCAGTTTCAAACTCCACCTGCGGGCTGTGCGCCATACACAGCAGTTTTCACAAACACATCACTTGCTGGCCAACAATTTTTTTGGGATTTTGGAGATGGTTCAACGTCTACTGACGTAAATCCTACACATCAATATGTCAATGTAGGTTCTTATACGATACGCCTTACCGTTATTGATTCAAACACATGTAATATTATTGATTCAACCAAAACAACAATTATTGTTAGCGATAAACCCCATGCAGCTCTCACTACTACTCCTGTTCCTCCGGTTGCCAACACACCAAATGTTTTTTATAACTCTTCAACCGGTGCAGTATTATTTAAATGGTTTTTCGGTGATGGAGATTCTACAACAAGAACAACAACAGATACCGTCATTCATCAATATAACAAAACCGGTACTTTTAATGCATGCCTCATCGCTTACAATCAGTATGGATGTGCTGATAGAGCTTGTCTTCCTGTTGATGTTATTGTTAACCCTTTGTTTGATGTGCCCAATGCATTCACGCCCGGGCGTTTTGGAGACAACAGCATTGTGAAAGTAAGAGGGTTTGGGATTTCTAAATTAATGTTCAGAATATATAATCGCTGGGGACAAAAAATATTTGAAAGCAACGACCAGAATATTGGATGGGATGGAACTTTCAAAGGAGCTCCTCAGCCTGTTGATGTGTATGCTTATGTTGTAGAAGTCGAGTTTTTCGACGGCAAGCGAGCAACTAAGAAAGGTGACATCACGTTAATAAGGTAGAGTTATTTTTTTAAACGAAATTAGCGGAATGGTTCAGCGCCCATGATTACAAATAAAAAAATAATATCGGTTCTTGCAGGCATGATGCTTGTGTTTTTTTGCAATGCACAGGATCTGCACTTCTCGCAGTGGTTCAATTCTCCACTAACAACTAACCCTGCGAACACGGGATTCATTCCTGATGCAGATTATCGCATCGGTGCTAATTATCGCAATCAATGGTCTGCAGTCATGTCTGAACCTTATAAAACAATGAGCATTTGGGGCGATGCGCAATTATTCAGGAACAGGATTGAAAACGGATGGCTTGGGCTTGGGGGATTGATACTCCGTGACCAGGCAGGTTCGGGAAATTTAACTTCAACAGAAGCGTATGCATCGGTCGCATATCATCAGATGCTTGGTTTTTCAAGTTTGCTCACTGCAGGTTTTAATGTGGGATGGATTAACAAAAGGATCAACACCACCAGCTTAAAATTCCCGGATCAGTTCGATGGGAAATTCTTTGATCAGACACAGCCTACCAGCGTTTTGATTGATCAGCCTAATGTTAATTTTTTTGATATGCAGGTTGGGATGAACTATGCTTATTTCCCTAACAATAAAATGTATGTGAATGCAGGTTTTTCTGTATGGCATTTGAACCGCGCAAGAGAATCTTTTTTTAGCACAGACCCGGCAGGTTTTGATAGCAGGATACCAATGCGCTTTATAGGATTTCTGAATGGAAGTTTCAAAGCGAATGATGATGTGATTTTAAATCCGATGGCTTATTACACCAACCAGGCGGGCTCTTCAGAAGCAGTGCTTGGCTTAAATCTGCAATATAATTTGTCGCATGATGGAGATGAGCAAGTGGTTGGTGGCTTGTATTATCGCGTCGGTGATTCATTCATTCCTATGATTGGATTTATTTATAAAAACATCAGGTTAATGTTCACCTATGATGTCACTGCGTCTTCGCTGAGTAAATATAATGGAGGAAATGGCGCATGGGAATTTTCATTAATCAATTACGGAAATTATAATACAACAAGCCCTTATCAACGCCAGTCATTATGCCCGAGCTTTAAGCAATGATGAAATTATTTCTGAATGAATTTTGCTCCTATTATTTGATCTTCCTGAAAAGTTGCTGACCATAGAAAACTTTTTTCATTGAACTACGTAATAATATTTCAAATGTTATGATGCTTGTTCTGTAACAATTTTTGTTACTCATTTGAATATTAATAGTAACAATATTTTACAGGTTAGTATCATGATGCGATGATGCTAAATATTATGTTTGTAAAAAAATAAAGAAGATGAAAAGATTAGCAATTATATGTTCTTGCCTTTTGATTATTTCAATGGAAGGAATGGCACAGCACAGGCCTCCACGAGTGAACACATATTCAGATGAAGATGTGGATGAAGGCCCGGGCTTTAAGAAAAACCATATTTTTATCGGAGGGAGTTTGAATCTTGGGTTTAGTGGAAATGTTTTTAATGTTGGCGCCGCTCCTGAAATTGGTTATTCATTTAACAGATGGGTGGATGTTGGTGCGCTTGTTAATTTTAATTATACTTCTGAGCGAGCTGATCCTACAGGATATTATAATCCGGATGTGAGAACGAGAATTTATAATTATGGCGTTGGTGCTTTTGCAAGATTTTACCCATTGCCTTTTTTATTCCTGATTGCTGAGCCTGAATATAACTGGACCTCTGTGACTGAAACACAAATGCCAAATGGGGGAAGCTATCGTTACAATCAACAAGCCTCAAGTTTTTTGTTGGGAGTTGGATATGGGCAAAGATTTGTGGGTCATAGCGGATTCTATATCGCTATTATGTTCGATGCACTTTCAAATCCCGGATCGCCTTACAGAGATTATAACAATGCAGCGATTCCTGTTCTTAAAGCAGGCTTTGATTTTTATCTGCATTCGAAAAAAAATAGAGATTAGCAATTGGGTTTTAGCAGTTAGCTGTAAGTTAAGTTGGCAATTTTAAAGCTAACGTCTAATAACTAATAACTTTTCTCATCCGATCTTATTAAAGATTTCAATCGGCGTTTCGCAGAAGCAGATTCTTTCATCAGGGTCATCATATAAAAAACCTTCTCTCTGCATTTGCTGCAAATGATTTTTGAGGTGATTATAAAACCCGCCGGAATTCAGCACGTAGATTTTTTTGCTGTGTATTTTTAGTTGATTCCATGTGAGCATTTCAAAAAGTTCATCAAGCGTGCCAAACCCTCCGGGGAGAATAATGGCTGCATCGCATCTTTCATACATCATCTTTTTTCGGCTATGCATGTCCGGTACTACTGCCAGTTCTGTCAATCCATTATGCTGATGCTCCCATTCGATTAACAACTCCGGAATTACTCCAACCACATGGCCTGCATTTTCAAGAATAGTGTTTGCAATTGCACCCATTAATCCTTTATCTCCGCCGCCGTAAACGCATTTTAATTTTAGCATGGCAAGGAGCTTGCCTAATTCAATAGCATGTTGAGTGAAGACGGGATTCTTGCCTTTTTTGGAGCCACAAAAAACTGCGACCGACTGGATGTTCATAAGATTCGTTTAATTGCAACCTTAAAATTGAAAATTTAAGCTTGTATTTCCTAATTTTCCATCATTAATTGTTCATTATAATTTATTGTATGTCACCTGCCATTCTTTTTTCTTTTGTCATCGGATATTTTTTGGTGTTGCTGGCTGTGGCGTATAAAACTTCGCGCAACTCCAACAACGATTCATTTTTTATAGGCAACCGCAATTCAAACTGGATGCTCGTTGCATTCGGCATGATTGGCACTTCGCTCTCTGGTGTCACTTTCGTTTCCGTTCCCGGAACAGTCGGCGATTTTGCCGGTGCATCGCACAAAGCATTCGGATATTTTCAGGTAGTGATTGGTTATTGGCTTGGTTATTTTGCAGTTGCTTTTATTTTATTGCCATTGTATTATCGTCTGAACCTGACTTCAATTTACAACTATCTGCAAACCCGTTTCGGAAACATTGCATACAAAACAGGCGCATTGTTTTTTATTATTTCAAGAAGTGTTGGTGCAACTGCAAGACTTTATCTGGTGATTAATGTGCTCCAGATTTTTATTCTTGATAACATTGGCGTTCCTTTTGTGATCACAGCGCTTGTGATTTTATTAATGATTTTATTATACACTTTTGAAGGCGGCGTGAAAACAATTGTTTACACAGACACCTTGCAAACAACATTCATGTTGCTTGGATTAATAGTTTGTATTGTTTATATCATGCAGCATCTTGATCTTTCTTTTTCTTCCAGCATGCAGGCACTCAATGCAAAAGGCTTCACGCATATTTTTAATACTGATATTAACAGCAAAGGTTTTTTTCTGAAACAGATTGTCGGCGGCATGTTTATTACTATTGCGATGACGGGGCTTGATCAGGAAATGATGCAGAAAAATATCAGTGTTAAAAATCTGAAAGATTCGCAGAAAAATATGGTTTCTTTTTGCATGACTTTAGTGCTGGTGAATTTTTTGTTTTTGCTTCTTGGAGGTTTATTGTATTTATATGCACTGAATAATAATGGCGCATATCAGGAACATCAATTATTGTTGAATGGGAAAAATGTGATTGGCGATGATCTGTTCCCGATGATTGCATTGAATTATTTGCCTAAAGCAGTGAGCGTTATTTTTATTATCGGTTTGATATCTGCGCTCTTCCCCAGTGCCGATGGTGCTTTGACAGCATTGACATCTTCATTTTGCATCGACATTCTCGGATTGAAAAGAAGAAATGATTTAGATGAAAACAAAAAGAAAAGAACAAGAATGACTGTGCATTTAGCTTTTGCATTTATTTTTTTCCTGCTCATATTGATGTTCAAGATCATCAACAGCAAATCCATCATTAATAATATTTTGGATCTCGCAGGATATACTTACGGTCCGTTGCTTGGTTTGTTTGCATTCGGTGTTTTTTCAAAAAGAAAATTGCCGGAAACGTGGATGATAACTGCAATCAGTTTAATAGCTCCTGTTATTTGTTATATCCTCAGCAAATATTCTGCATCATGGTTTGGGGGTTATCAAATCGGCATTGAATTATTATTAATCAATGGCACTTTGACTTACTTGGGATTGTGGATAATTTCGAAGAGAGAGTTAATGAATTGATTTGCGAATGAGCTAATTTGAAAATTTGTGGATGAAAAATTGTCCTAAAGAACTACAAACCACAAATTGAGCGAAGCGAAATCCCGATGACAATCGGGACTCCAGACTCGAAACTGTCCTATCTTTGCGAAAATTTTGAATAGTGGAAATCGTTGATTTGTTGGCGCAATCTTATGCAGATAAATTTTCTTCCAAAGAAGATGAACTCTTATGCGAAATTGCTGAGCATACTTACGCTAATCATCCTCATTCACACATGCTCAGCGGGCATGTTCAGGGGAAATTTCTTGCATTCATCAGCGGTTTGTTAAAACCCATGCGCATCCTTGAAATTGGCACTTTTGTTGGCTACAGTGCGTTGTATCTGGCGCAGGGCTTGCAGAAAGACGGTCAATTGCATACGCTTGAACTGAGAGAAGAGGATGCAGCTACAGCGAAGGAGAATTTTAAACGTGCAAATGCGCTCGATAAGATAATTTTACACACCGGAAATGCGTTAGATATCCTGCCAACATTGAAAGAAACATGGGACTTGGTTTTTATTGATGCGGACAAAACAAATTATAGTAACTATTATAAACTTGTTTTGCCGCATGTGCGGAAAGATGGATTGATCATCGCTGACAATGTTTTCTTTCATGGTGAAGTGCTGGAAGAAAAAATAAAAGGTAAGAACGGGATTGCAATAAATGCGTTTAATGAAATGGTGAAAAATGATGACTCAGTTGAAAAAATTATGCTTACAATTCGTGATGGTTTATTTCTGATCCGCAAAAAATAAAAAGGCTTTGATGCGATTGAAAGTAATATTATTGTCCGCAACAATTTTTCTCGCGAAAATATCAACAGCGCAAAACTCTGTTGATGTTATTAATTACATCAACACTTACAAAGATCTTGCTATTGCTGAAATGCAGCGCAGCGGCATCCCTTCATCCATCATTCTTGCACAAGGCATTCTTGAAACTGAGGCTGGCACAAGTGATCTGGTAAGAAGATCGAATAATCATTTCGGAATAAAATGCAAAGACACGTGGACAGGTTCTGTTGTGTATCATGATGATGATAAAAGAGGAGAGTGCTTCCGTAGTTACAATGCGCCCGAAGATTCCTATAAAGACCATTCTGATTTTTTGCGCAATAGTTCCCGATATGCTTTTCTGTTCAAGATTGACCCGATGGATTACTCCGCATGGGCTTATGGATTGAAGAAAGCCGGGTATGCAACCAACATTCGTTATCCGCAGATTCTGATCAAATACATCGAAGATTATAATTTGCAGCAATACACATTGATTGCTATGGGGAAAATGAAACAGGAAGATGAAAAATTGCTTGCGAAAGAAGATGATAATATTCCGCCTTCTTCTAAAGCTGCATCTGCTATTATTAAAACAAAGAAAGATATTTCTGTTGATTTGCCACCTGCCCCAAAATATCCCGATGGCGAATTCCTGATCAATAACACAAAAGTGATTTTTGCAAAAGCCGGCACTTCATTATTAGCCATCGCTGATCAATATAATATGTCGTTGAGCCGGCTGGTTGATTTTAATGACTTGAAAATTGAAAACGTTGTTGTGAAAGACCAGCTTCTTTTTTTGCAGCGCAAAAGGAAAGTGAGCGATAATGAATTTCATATCGTAAGACCAGGCGAGACCTTATACGATATCTGTCAATCAGAAGGTGTTCGCTATGACAGCATTCTTGAAATGAACCAGCTTTCGAGCGGCCTGCAACCAGCCGTTGGCGAAAAAATCTATCTTCAGTCTGCCGCACCTTCGAGGCCGATGCTTGCAAAATGAAAGATAGAGCCGCAGACTATAAGATTGGATGCTTTTGAACAGCAATTACTTTTTCTCTATAATTAATCTGCAAATCTGCGGCTTCATTTTTCTGACTATTTTTGAGGCTAATTCCAAAACTAATGATGTCAAATATCCGTGTTCACGATAAAGTATTCGAGCCTTACATTTCACAATCATCCATATCTGAACAGATTAAGCTGATGGCTCACCAGCTTAATAATGATTATGCAGATAAAAAGCCCTTATTTATTGCAATTCTCAATGGTTCTTTTATTTTTGCAGCAGATCTTTTCAAGGAGCTTTCCATAGAAGCTGAGATTTGTTTCATCAAGCTCGCTTCTTACAAAGGCACCAAATCTTCCGGTCAGGTCATCACTGCAATTGGGCTCGACACGGAAATCTTCAGAAGGCATGTTGTGATCATTGAAGATATTGTTGACACGGGCAAAACGCTCAGCGAATTTTTGCCGCAGCTTCATCACCAACAACCCGCATCACTTAAAATTGCAGCGCTTCTCCACAAACCCGAAGCAACTGTTTATCCAATTTCTGTAGATTACCTCGGGTTCTCGGTCCCTAATAAATTTTTGCTCGGCTATGGGCTCGATTACAATGGCCTCGGTCGCAATATCCCTGAAATATACAAGCTCGTTGAGTAGCAAGGTTTTTTATTTTGGTATACAAACTTCATTGCTACTATTGAACATCGTTGCAGCTTGTCCGCCGTGGTGGATCGCACTCTTCAACAGTAACAATTCTATTGAACAAAGTGTAACAGCATAATTAAATGATACTTTCCTTAAATTGTAGAAATAAATTTCGGGTGAAAAATATTTCATTTTTACTTTTCAGTTGTCTTATTTTTTCTTCTGCTTTTGCACAACAATATTATCTGCGTGGCGAAGTGAAAGATGAGAACAACAATTCTTTGGGCAACGCGAAGATCTTGCTTCACTCCACCAACTATTTGTATTATTCCGATACTTCCGGGGTTTTTGAAATACTTATCAATGAGGCTTCTGATTCCGTCACGATTTCTGCTGATGGGTTTAAACCTCTTTCGATGGGACTTGAAGCAGGGCAATATCAATACATCATTTTAAATGCGCTGAACAGCACGCGTGTTGCTGACAACAGGCGGTTATCCTGCATCACAAAAAATATGCACTTGTCTCCCTCTAAAGCTGTAAGTGATGCGAATGGAACAATACGTTCGTTTGTTGAAAACCCTTTTGTGGAAGCGGAGCAATATCCTGAAACAATTTTTGCAGTGAACCCTGATAAAATTTCTTATAATAATTTTCAGCGTTATATCAATATTAATAGTGTTGTGCCGCCTGACGCACTGCGCATTGAAGAACTGATCAATTATTTTAATCTTGATTATAAAGAACCGCCGGCAGACAGTAATTTTTTATTTTCATCTTACCTGACACAATGCCCGTGGAATGAAAAAAATCAATTACTTTTTTTGCACGCTAATGCTAAGAAGAACGATTTCGATAAAGTTCCTCCGACAAACCTGGTGTTCCTGATAGATGCATCAGGATCTATGGACTTGCCAAACAAATTGCCACTGTTGAAATCTGCATTGCGTTTTTTAGTGAATAATCTTCGCGAAAAAGATACGATTTCAATCGTCACTTATGGCAAAGCAACTTCAGTGTGGCTGCCACCAACACCCGGGAGTTTTAAAAAACCTATTTTAAAAGCCATTGAGCAATTGAAAGCAGGCGGCTCTTTGCCGGGTGATATTGCGATCAGGAATGCATATACCATTGCCGAAAATCAATTCATCAAAGAAGGGAGCAACCGTGTGATATTAATAACAGATGGTGATTTCAACAGCGGGCAGAGCACGCAGGAAGAGCTTGAGAAAATGATCATGATGCACAAGCGATGGGGCATTTATTTAACATGCATCGGGATTGGCATGGGCGACACAAAAGATGAAAGGCTTCAGGTGCTTGCTGAAAGAGGTAGCGGCAACATGTCGTATATCGATGATCAGAAAAGCGCAGAAAAAGCATTGATGAGAGAATTTGCGCAGGTTGTTTACACCGTTGCCGACAGCGCTTATTTTAATATTCAGCTTGATTCGAATCTCGTAAAAAATTATCGTGTGGTTGGTTTTGAAAATAATGTCAACTCTATTCGTGATACTGCTAATGAAATAAGAGCAGGTGAAGTAGGCTCTGGCAATTCCATTATGGCAATGGTTGAAATAACACCTGCACCTGATTCGGTGAGAAAATTATTATTGGGTGCAAGCATTGGCAATATTGAATTGCATTATAAATCGTCCGGCGATACAGCTCATAAGTTTTCATCGTATGAATTGCCAGGAAAAATCTCGAAATTTTCTTCATTACCTGCTCCATATCGTTTTGCATCTTCAATTGCATGGTGCGGTTCGCTGATGAAAAATTCATCATTGCTGAACAATACAAACTGGAGCGATGCCATCTCACTTGCAAAAGATTCATACAATAACAAAGACGTTGCTCAAAAAGATTTTATAGAGATGATCCAGAAAGCGAAAAAGATTTATCTTAAATAAATGTATAATCAATAAATAAAAAAACGCCGGAATCAATCCGGCGTTTTTTTATTATCAAAATATTTTACATTCTATTGAACGTAGATGGTTTTTGTTTTTTGCCCTGCATCAGAAACTGTTACAATTTTATTCCCCATGCTGCTTAATGTGAGCTGAGAAGTGAAATTGCCTGTTATGGTCAGCTTGGTGTTTGATACGCTGGTCAGCTTTGTTAAAGGAATAACTGCAGACCATTGATTGGTATCTGTTGGGTTCTTGGTTGCATACACAGTTGACAACAATACCGGAGAAGATGAAGTGCCAACAGCATACACCGGTGATCCAGTTGCTGAAGACGTGATAGAGAAATATCCATATATATTCAGCGAGTCATATACCGTTCCGCTTGCATTCAGATAAATTGTATCTCCTACGCTCACGGTATCTTCAGTATGCTTCAACGATGATATGGAAAGGTTGCTTGCAAAAGGCGCTTTGTAAGATGGCAATGTGGTTGTTTTATTGCAGGCAATAATTGCTCCGACAATTGCACATAATAGAATGAATCTTTTCATAAATTATTTTTTAAACTAGTTAGCTTAATAATTTTTATTTCATTAATTGAATACATATCTAACTCCAAACTGCATGATCCATCTTGAAGCTGCCTGAGTTGAATTGTTCACCAACCTTGTCAGGTTTGTGTTGTCTGAAAAACTGTTCACATAAGGAGTCTGGCTGCTTGCATCTGCAAACGGGAACGAGAACAATGGAGTTTTGCCATCTGCTGCCATGCCTTCAAATTTCAGGAAGTTGGTTGCGGAAGGAGTTTTCACAATGCCCCAGTATTTGTTCAGCAGGTTCCCAAAGTTCAACACATCAAGTGTAAAGCGCAATGTGTGCTTGTCTTTATTTTTAGTATAGAAATAAACATCCTGTGTAATGTTCAGGTCAAGATGTTTGAAATAAGGAAACACAACAGAGTTTGCCTGAGCATACTGCCCTTTGTGATTAGCCAGATAATGATCCTGATTAATGAAGTTGTTCAATTGTGTCCATATTTGAGCAGATGTTCTTGGGTCAGCAGATGTTCCTGAAGTAATGCCTGATTTCGTGCTGGTATTATAAGAACCTGCATCAATCAAATTGATTTCAGATGCATTGCGAGGAATGTAAATCAGGTCATTTGCTGTATTGCCATCACCATTCAAATCACCATTATAAACATAAGAAGTAACGCCTGCAGGTGCAGCTTCAAACACAGCGCCCACTGAAGTAGCAAAATGTTTTGCATATTCTATTCTATAGCTTGCAAAAGCAACGACCCTGTTAGGTTGAAACCATCCTGGTCTTGCAAGTGTTGCTGCATTCGGATCTGTATTTGCAACGGCTCTTGCAGCCCACAAAGAGCTCGCTGTACTTCCATCTTCCATGGTGTTTTTCGCATCGCTATGCGTATAGCCAAGGCTCACGAACAGGTTTTTGAAAGTTTTTTGAACACGTAATGTTGCTGCATAAGAATATCCCTTGTGTGTATTTGCAAGCAAAATAGCACTTGAAATATTTGGATTGGTCAAAGAACTTCCATTATAGTATTTGTTGCTTGAGTTTGTTCCACTCGTAGCTGTAGGAGTGAGGTTGTAACGTGAACGGCTATCCGGCCCGTTGGAAATATTAAATGCATTTTCTTCATACAAGTTCACATTTGACATGTATGCGGCATTAATATCTTTTGAATAGCTTAGTTCTGCAGTTACTACCCAGTCGTTTTCAAATTTCCTGTCAAGCCCAATATTTGTTTTTAGCTTTGAAGGATATTTGAAGCTTTTGTCTACTAAGGCAACGCCATATCCTGTTGGCGTAGATGTTTGTTGCTGACCCGAATTTGCAAGATAAGTTCCAAGATTTCCTGATGGAGATGGTGTGAATGGGAATGACGGAACAGTGCTTGTTGGTGTTAAAGTATAATTGCCAAATTGCACACCATTATTTGCAGCCTGGTTTTCAACCCACACAAAAGGTGGTGCTCCTTCAAAAATACCTGCTCCGCCTCTGAGCTGCCAGATTCTTTGACCAGTAATGTCCCAGTTAAAACCTACACGTGGAGATATTACCAGGAATCCATTTGGTGCTTTCCCCACATTATATTGTGCACCATCTTTAAATTTCAATTCATCAAAATTTGGGTTGTCAGTGAACTTGCTTTGGTAAGTGGTGTAATCGAACCTGATTCCATAAGTAAGTGTGAAGGTGTTCGAGGCTCTCCATTTGTCTTGCGCGAATAAACTTAAGTTAGTTGCTCCGGCATAAGCCCAGGGGAATGCACCTCCTTTAAGCGTTGAATATTGCTGATAATAACTTTTGGGCAAAGCGCCGTTATAAAAATCACTAAGGCTGTTGAATTGGAAAACACCCTGATAGCCGGGCGCAAAAGCATTCTGATATTTTTTGTAGCTGTTTTGTGTTCCAACTGTTATTTCGTGAGCGCCTTTGTAAAAAGTAAAGATATCATTGAACTGATATGAGTCCATGTTCAGCACGTTATGATAGGTATACATTTCATAACCAAAAGTAGTATAGATATTTCCTGAAGAGCTTAGGATATCTACAAGCGGGAAATCTCCTGATGTTGATTGAGGGCTTCTAAAATCTCGTTCCTGCGTATACCCAACCTGTAATTTGTTGGAAGCTTTATTGCTCAGTCTTGTATTTAATTCAGCAATCCAGATGTTGAGGTTATTGTTAATACGATAACCGCTTCCATAAAAAGGCAATGGGTTGCCATTGCTGGTTGGCTGGCCACCTGTAATTTGTCCGCTGCCTGGCCTGCTGGTGCTTGCAAACTGATCAGCATAAGATTTCAGATAATTATATTTTACGCTAAGCGTGTTTTTATCATTGATATTAAAATCTATGCGGGCATTCACTTTATAGCTGTTGGTCTTAAATGAATATCCGGTGAAAGCACCCGGGTCGTAATTATAGTTTGTTTTAAGAAAACTTGCCAAGGCTGTAAGGGAGTCTGCGTTCGTTTGTGAAACAACACCTGATGTTGGTGAGTGCGATGCATCTGATGGAATTATTCCAGTTGCCGGAGCGCTTTGCAGGTTTTGTTCTGCATTTATAAAGAAGAATAGTTTGTTCTTGATAATCGCTCCCCCAAGGCTTGCTCCTAATACACTAAAATTAAAGGGCGTTTTAGGTACTACAGTATTTTCAACTTTATAGCCGAGCGTGCTTGGGCTTCTCCAGTTATAATAAACTGTCCCTGAATATTTGTTCGTTCCGCTTTTTGTAACAGAGTTAACGCCGCCTCCTGTGAAACCGCCTTGCCTTACATCATAAGGAGAAATATTCACCTGAATCTGATCGATCGCATCCAATGAAATCGGTTGTGCGCTTGCTTGTCCGCCAAGTGTTCCTGAAAGGCCAAATGAGTTATTGAAGTCTGCGCCATCAACAGTTATGTTGTTATATGCTGAAGTCACGCCACCAAAGCTCAATCCATTGGCTGAAGGCTCAAGGCGTGCATAGTCTGATACCGCACGGGTAACAGTTGGCAGCCGTTCTATCTGCGAGCGTGTGATAATTTCCTGAGAGCCTGTGCGGCTGTTATTAAAGATCTTGCTCTGCCGGCCTGCAGTCACAGTAACTTCTGTTAATGTCTTGGAATCCGGGGTCATGGTAAAGTCAGCAGTATAATCCTGCCCGACCAGGAGAGTAACACTTTCCTGCTTTTCTTCTTTAAAGCCAACAAAAGTTGCAGTAATGGTGTATGGCCCGCCAACTCTCAATCCCGCTAAGTTAAAGCGCCCGTCTTTTCTTGTTGTAGTAGTGTATTTGGTTCCGGTGGGAGTGTGCAGCGCAACAACAGTAGCGCCAGCTAATCCAGCCTTGCCATCTGAAACAGTTCCCAATATCTGAGAAGTTGTTTCTTGTGAGAATAGGAAATAGGAACTAAATGCACACAATGTGGTTAACAGCAGTCTCTTCATCATATTTTTAGTTTTTGGTTTGCAAAGAAACAATGAAACAGTCTTAAACAAATAACAAGGCAGTTAAGAAATTATGAACAGATGGCAGGAGCAATAGCAAAAAATATTGGAGTGGTACGAAAAACAATCAGAGGGCAAAAAAAAGGAAAAAAAACAAATTACAATCGATTGTGAAATGATTTTTTTTCAAATGAAGTAATGAATTGTAAAGAAAATATTTACAAATAATGTTTTCTTTTATCTATTCGAAAAACTATTCGCTGCTATTTTTAAAGGCATCTAATAATGTAGAAATTTTTTGGTTGCCTTCAAAAGTTTTTACAAGATTTCCTTTTTTATCGTACAAAGCAAGAAAAGGCAAACTATGAATCGTGTAATACGAAGGCAAAGTATATTTTTCGTCTCTGCCGATTTTTATGTTCGGATAATCACCAATTTTAAAATTCTTATAAAACTCTTTCATCTCGGAAAACGGGAAATAAGTTGCCATCACAATCTCGATATTTTTTAGCTTGTCCATTTCCTCAATCAAATCTTTTGTCTGGTGCTTGCAATGATCGCATTCGGGGCTGAAATACATGATGAGCGTTTCATGATGTTTTTTCAAATCGGCATTTGTGTAATAGGTGGCACTGTCAATCTTCAAAATATGGAAAGGAGGCACAATTGGGGAAGCCTTTTTAACAGTCTGGAGATTTTGCTGGGCAAACGCACATATACAAACAGAAAAAGCAGCAAAGAGTGCAAATAATTTTTTCATGATTCTTAAATTAATAGTATTCTTTAGTTTTCAATAAAAGCAAAAATAAAAATAAAACTGGAAAGATTTTTTTGGCGACAGTTATTTCAACAAAAAGAAATATTCAAACCAAAATCATAAATGGAACTATTGGCCATGACAAATTGATTTTTTTTATGAAAGTGTCACCTGTCGAAATCCGGACTGTGCAATCAAATTGTCATAAAGCTCTTCTCTAATTCAACTTTTTTCCCTCCATATTTTCCCGTATGTTTGCCGTCCTAAAAATTAATAATTATCAATTATTAATTAATAATTTAAAAGTGATGTGCGAATAAAAGAAATCATACATCTAAAATCGTAAATGTTTTTATGGCAAACACAGCAGACATCAGCCGCGGACTGATCATCAAATTAGATGGCAGCTTATATTCGGTAGTTGAATTTGGCGAGAACAAAACAGCACGTGCCGCCGCTAAAGTTTGGGCGAAATTGAAAGGCATAGATAATAATCGCTCTATTGAAAAAACATGGAACAGCGGCGATACGATTTATCCTGTCCGTGTTGAAAAGAAAACTTATCAGTTTCTATATAAAGATGATACTGGCTACAATTTCATGGACACTGAAACTTTTGAGCAGATTGCAGTTCAGGAGAATCTGGTTGATGCGCCGCAATTTTTAAAAGATGGACAAGAAGTTTCGGTCTCTATTAATACGGAATCTGAATTGCCAATGAGTGTCGAGCTTCCTGATAAAATTGTTCTTCTTGTAACTTACTCTGAGCCCGGAGTGAAAGGCGACACTGCTACTCGTACTTTGAAACAAGCTACTGTTGAAACAGGCGCGACTGTAAACGTTCCTTTATTTGTAAATGAAGGTGAACTAATACGCGTGAATACAAAGACCGGCGAATATGTTGAAAGGGTGAAAGAATAAAATCGTCATTGCGGTTTCAGTTTTTCCCTTATCTTAGTTCTCCCATTCTCTAACTGTAAATTCATAAACATGGATTTTAAACAGATTCAGGAGTTGATCAAAATGGTCAACAAATCTAATATCGGCGAAGTGACGGTTGAGGAAAAAGGTTTCAGGCTCACGATCAAGCAAAAGGAAGACCCCGTTCAACAATTGATTGCTGCTCCGGTTTCAGCACCCGTGTATGCAGCGCCACAGCCTGTTGCTAGTGCTTCAGCGCCTGTTGCAGAAAAGCCAAAAGTGACAGAAGCAGCATCGTCTCCTACTGCAGATAATTTAATTACTATAAAAAGCCCGATGATTGGCACTTTCTACCGCAGCTCGGGACCAGATAAACCTGCATTCATTAATGTTGGCGATGAAATTGATAATGGCAAAGTGGTTTGCATTATCGAAGCCATGAAACTTTTCAATGAAATAGAAAGCGAAGTGAAAGGCAAAGTGGTTAAGGTGCTTGTTGATGATGCTTCGCCTGTTGAATACGATCAGCCCTTATTTTTAGTAGAGCCTGCTTAATGAGCCAATGTGCAAATTTGCGAATTTGCAAATGGAGGTTCTTCATCCGCACATTCGCACATTTTCACATTTGCATAATTTGATTATTATGTTCAAAAAAATATTGATTGCAAACCGTGGAGAGATTGCGTTGCGCATCATCAGGACTTGTCGCGAAATGGGGATCAAAACAATTGCTGTTTATTCCACGGCTGATAAAGACAGTCTTCATGTGAAGTTCGCTGACGAAGCAGTTTGCATCGGGAAACCTGCGAGTTTTGATTCTTACCTGAATATTCCTCATATCATGGCTGCTGCGGAAATTACAAATGCAGATGCCATTCACCCCGGTTATGGTTTCTTGGCAGAGAATGCAAAATTTTCTGAAATCTGCGGTGAGCACGGAATAAAATTTATCGGGCCAACGCCTGCCATGATTAATGGGATGGGTGATAAGATTACTGCAAAAGAAACTATGATAAAAGCTGGAGTTCCTGTTGTGCCCGGTGGAGAAGGTTTGTTGGAAAGTTTGGATCAGGCAAAAGGTCTAGCCAAAGAAGTAGGTTATCCTGTGATATTGAAAGCAACTGCCGGTGGTGGTGGGAAAGGAATGCGCGTTGTGTGGGAAGAATCTGAAATGGAGCGTGCATACAATACCGCAAAAGCAGAAGCAGGTGCATCATTCAAGAATGATGGTGTGTATATGGAAAAATTTGTGGAGGAGCCACGTCATATCGAAATACAAGTTGCAGGCGACCAATACGGAAGAGTTTCACATTTGAGTGAAAGAGATTGTTCTATTCAGCGCCGCCATCAGAAATTGGTAGAAGAATCACCATCGCCGTTTATGACACCCGAATTGCGCCAGCGCATGGGTGAAGCTGCGATTAAGGCTGCTTCTGCAATTAACTATGAAAGTGTGGGCACGATAGAATTCCTGGTTGACAAACACAGGAATTTTTATTTTATGGAAATGAACACGCGCATTCAGGTAGAACATTGCGTAACGGAAGAAGTAACGAATTTTGATTTGATTAAAGAACAGATAAAAATTGCTGCAGGCGAACCTATCAGCGGCATGAATTATGAACCTGTTGGTCACGCCATTGAATGCCGCATCAATGCTGAAGATCCTTATAATGATTTTCGTCCATCGCCCGGAAGAATAACGGTGCTTCATCAACCCGGTGGTCATGGCATTCGCGTGGATTCGCATGCCTATGCAGGTTACACAATCCCTCCTTATTATGATTCGATGATTGCAAAAATAATTGCGGTTGCGCGTACCCGTGAGGAAGCTATTAATACGATGCACCGTTCATTGAGCGAATATGTGATTGAAGGAATCAAAACAACTATTCCTTTTCACTTGCAGTTGATGAAGAATGAAAAATTTATCAGTGGCGATTTCAATACAAAATTTTTAGAATCATTCAAATTACTATAACCGTTCCGGTTAGTAGCGAACAGGGCCTGGCTGAGAATGCCGGGCTTTGTAGTTTACTGTCTGAACCGGGATTTATTTGATTAATGTGATTTGTATGAAAGACTATTGAACAATCAACACTCAATATTCAATGAGAAATGTTCGAGTGAAGAAAATTATAGAGGCGGTAAATCTGATTTTCTCAATGTATTTCAATTGAGTGTTGATTATTGAGTGTTGAATATTGTATGTTCTTTCGTTTCCATCGCCGCGCCGTTGCAAGAAAATTATTCAAAGTTTTTTGCCATCTCTTCTACAGATTTTTCAATGGAAAAGAAACTTGTCAATTTCCTGATAACGCCTTCTACCAATGCATCCGGACAAGAAGCCCCACTGGTGATTAATATTTTTGTCGGAATATTTTTGGGAAGATAATCTGTTATCAATAATTCCTGCTTGCTGTGAAAGTTGTAATGCAATATTTCTTTTTCAGGTAATATTTTTTCTTCTGAGCTGATAAAATAAGTTGGCAATTTTTCTTCGCACAATTCAACCAAATGTGAAGTGTTGGAAGAATTATATCCGCCAATCACGATAGCGAAATCTGCTTCGGTTTCCAGCAAGCCGATAGCTGCAGATTGATTATCATTTGTAGCGTAACACAAAGTATCTCTCGTATCCGCAAAATGATTTTCAACATTAGCTTCTGTCAAATTATATTTCTGGATCATTGTATGTTTCAGAAAATCAGCAATAGCTTGTGTGTCGCTCGCGAGCATCGTTGTTTGGTTCACTACGCCGATTCTTGTCAAATCTTTTTTTGCATCAAATCCTTTGCTATATTGATTTTTGAAGGTTTCGTAAAATTCATCAGCATTTTTTTCTCCGGTAATAAATTTTGAAAGCGAGATGGCTTCATTCATATCGTTCACGACAATAGTAGGCGTGTTTGAAGCTGCATGTGAAAATGTTGCTCTTGTTTCTTCATGCTTTGGTTTGCCATGAACAACAACGGTATATTTTTTTTTAGCAATCTGCTCAGAACGATTCCAGACTTTTTCTACAAACGGGCAAGTGGTATTATATTTTTCCGTTTTGATGCCGATATCATTCAGTTTTTTTTCTATTTCTAATGTAGTTCCAAACGCAGGGATTATCACAACATCATCAGCAGCGAGCTCATCGAAAGAAATCAATTGTTTTCCATAAGTGTCTTGCAAAAATTTTACGCCTCTTGATTGTAACTCTGCGTTCACTTGTGGATTGTGAATCATCTCGCTCAATAAAAAAATTCTTTTATCTGGATTTTCTTCGATTGTTCTGAAAGAAATTTCAATCGCATTTTCAACACCGTAACAAAAACCAAAATGCCTGGCGAGATAAATTTGTAACGAACCAAAATCAAGCAGTGTAGGAGTAAAATCTTTTTTCATTTTGTCCTGTTGCTTGCGCTTGTTCTTGATTGCAGTAACAAGAGGGCTTCTGTATATGATGGGAACGTTGAAGGTTTTCATTGCAACGCAAAGATAGTTTTTAGTTTATAGTTTGTGGTTTGTAGTTCTTCTAATTCAACAATGATTATAAAATTTTGAATCTTCAAAATTCCCTATCTTACCTCTTCAAGTAAAAGATATATGAGCAAATTATTTTCAGCTATCGATTGGAGTTATGATTCGAATATTTACGAGATTAATACAAGGCAATATACGCAGGAGGGAACTTTCAATGCGTTTGCAAAAGAATTACCTCGCTTGAAAGATATGGGGATTGAAATTTTATGGTTCATGCCTGTCACACCAATCAGTTTTGAAAAACGTAAAGGAACATTGGGCAGTTATTATGCCTGTTCTGATTATACTGCTATCAATCCTGAATATGGAACGCTGGATGATTTCAGAAATGTTGTGAAGTCTGCGCAGGAAATGGGTTTCAAGGTCATTATTGATTGGGTGGCAAACCACACAGGTTGGGATCATCGCTGGACAAAAGAACATCCTGATTATTATGCAAAAGATGCGAACGGAAATTTCACTGAAAGAAACGGATGGGATGATGTGATTGATTTGAACTATGATAATCCTGAATTAAGAAATGCGATGAAGAACGCAATGAAGTTCTGGATTGATGAATGCAATATCGATGGCTTTCGCTGTGACATGGCGCATCTTGTGCCGCTTGATTTTTGGATTGAAGCAAGAAGTTATTTGGAGCCAACCAAAAAATTATTCTGGCTTGCTGAGTGTGAAGAAATTTCTTATCATGATGTGTTTGACACAACATACACCTGGCGCTGGATGCACAAAACAGAAGAATTTGCCAGAAAGCAAACTGATGTGCAAGGTCTTTGGCAATTGCTACAACAGTATAATGATGAATTTCCTTCTAATGCTTTTCATGCATACTTCACTTCCAATCACGATGAGAATTCGTGGAATGGCAGTGAGTATGAGAAATATGGAAATAATGCAAAAAGCTTTGCAGTGTTCAGTTGTTTGTGGAATGGAATCCCGCTTGTTTACAGCGGACAGGAAATGCCGAACTATAAACGGCTAAAATTTTTTGATAAAGATGCGATTGAATGGAACGGAAAATATGAGCTGCATGATTTTTATAAAACATTATTACATCTTCGGAAGCAAAATAAATCATTGCGTGCATGCGATGATGCAGTGAAAACTTTTAAGCTTAATACAAATGCGAATGATAAAGTTTTTTCTTTCTTAAGAAAAAATGAAGAAAGCGAAACATTGGTACTGCTTAATTTTTCTGATGAAAATATTTCGCTCGAAATTTTTGATGATGTTGTGAATGGAAATTTTAAAAACGTTTTTGCAACCGACTCGAAAGATTTTAATGCAGATAAAAAACTGAATATCCAGCCTTGGAGCTTCCTGGTATTTGAGAAATAAATCAGCCCACAGAGAGCCTCGGAGTAAAATAGAGAGCCTCCAGAGAGTTTCAATACTATCGTGAATCTCTGCGAAACTCTGTCTTTCTCAGTGCCTCTCTGTGGGCAACTCCAAAAGAAAAAGCCACACATTTCTGCATGGCTTTATTATCAATTATTTTATTATCCATTCTAATTGTCGCCGCCGTTGAGTTTTAACGGATATGTGAATGCTCCGTCATAACCAGGATAAACGCCTTCTAATTTTAATGAAGGTTCAGAAGAATTCTCAAGAAGTTTTTTGAAATCTTCTACTGTTGATACGTCTTTGCCATTCACTTTCAAAATCACGAAGCCATCTTCCATTCTTGTTTTGCTGAACAATCCTTTTTCCTGGATAGATTTCACAACCACACCGCCTTTCACACCAAGTGTAACGGCATCCTTTTTATTTAACGTTTGAAGGTCAGCACCTAATTTATCAAGCACCGTGTTTTTTACAACCTCAGTAGTTCCGGTGTTGTTGCGTAAAGTAACAGGCACTGTAAATTCTTTCCCATCTCTCTGGTAAGTGATGTTCACTTTATCCCCGGGACGGTAGGTCGCAATTTGACCAACCATATCAGCAGCACTTGTTAATGCGGTGCCATTTATTTTTGTAATCACATCGCCTTTTTGAATGCCGGCTTGTGCAGCAGCGCCGTTAGCAGGAACTTCATTTACAAAAACACCTTCTCCCTCTTTAACGCCTTGTTGTTTTTTCTGTTCGTCACTTGCATTATCAGGCAAATATCTGATACCGAGATAAGCTCTTTGAGGAGTTCCGTATTTCATCAAATCTGCTACCACTTTCTTTACAATATTAACAGGAATCGTAAATGAATATCCAGCATAAGAACCGGTGGGAGATGCAATCGCCGAGTTGATACCGATCAGTTTTCCATCAGTGCTGATCAAAGGGCCGCCGCTGTTACCCGGGTTTACTGCAGCATCGGTTTGAATAAAAGCTTCAATCGGTGTCGAGCTTTGGCGAACATTAATGTCAAGCGTTCTTCCTTTTGCGCTAACAATACCTGCTGTAACAGTCGTCTCAAGATTTAAAGGATAACCAACTGCCAGCACCCACTGACCTATTTTCACATCATCAGAATTTCCGTATAATAAGAAAGGCAATCCTTTTGCATCCACTTTCACTACAGCTAAATCTGTGCTTGGGTCTGTTGCAACTACTTTTGCTTTGAAAGACTTTCTGTTGCTAAGTGTGACAGTCACTTCATCAGCTCCATCAACCACGTGATTGTTGGTTACAATATAACCATCATCGCTGATGATAACACCTGAACCTGAAGCCATCTCAGGCATTGAACGCAAACGGTCACCGAAGAAATCATCGGGGTCGATGCCGAACAAATCAGAAAATGGATTTTTCTTAGGTAAATTATTGCTAGCAGTGCGGGTGGTTTTTGTTTTGATGTGAACAGTTGCAGGAATAGCGGCGCTTGCAGCATCTGTGAAATCAACAGGGCCGGTGCCATTTTTCTGCCCGTCGAAAAATTTTGCATAGTTGGCAGGAAGCTTGCTTGAATCCTGCGTCTGCGAATAGTAATAAGTTTTGCCGGAGGCAAAATGATTGTAACCCCACATGCTTGCAATGGCAGTAGAAGCACTGATGAGGATAATTGCGAATACTTGTCTTGCTTTCATATTCCTCGTTTTATCTTTTTGATTTTTTAAAATGATGTTTCACTGAGATAACAAAATAACGCCTTCGTTTCAAAACTGTTCATACCGATAAATCAGTTTAACAAATTATTTACCAAGCCTTTCGTAGATGCATAACAAATTTACAAAAAGAAAACCTTTCTATCAACCTTATAAATTGAGCAAAAATTTCAAAGTGTCCATGCCATCTGCATATTCAGTCAGCGAAGGTTGCTGCGCTTGGCCGAAAGCTGTTTTTTCTTTGCTGACAATACATTGAATATCGTTGTTTCCACTTAACGAATCAATAACGTTTTTTAAGCTTTTATAGTGCTCAACATGCAGCACGCTGATGGGTGAAAAAACAGATTCATTTTCTGTTAGTATTACTGAGCCATCCGTCATGTAATATTTTTTATTAATGATGAGGATAGCGAGCTGATAATCGTAGTTGTTTTTGTATTTGTGATGATCGCCGAGATAATTATATTTTTTGAACGTTTCAATCAGCGGGATGAAATCATAATTTTCAGGTACATAAATTTTGGTCACATTTCTGCAGCCAAGACCAAAATACAGATACACGTCATCAGCCAGTTTTTCCAATTCTTCCTTTGTTTCTGTTCCGTGAAGAATGGCGACTGAAGTTCTGTTGCGGCGGATGATGTTTGGGTATTTTGAAAAATAATATTCAAAATATCTTGCAGAATTATTGCTGCCTGTTGCGATGTAAGCATCACATCCTTTCAGCATTTCAGAAAAAGAAATATAGTCTTTCAAACTTTCATCAAGAGAAAATAAATGATCAACCAAATGTTTGATAAGTACATCATCTTTTGATGAAAGCTTGATGATTTGTTTATGCCCGGAAATAAAAACGCACAAAAAATCATGAAATCCGACAAGAGGAATATTTCCTGCCATGATTAAACCGATATTTTTTTGAGAAAGATTTTCATCAGAGATTTTGTATTGCGCCACCCAACGCTCCAATTTTTCTTTTTGCAAAAAACCCGAAGCAATATTGTTAACAGCAATCTCAATAAATTCAGGGATGAACCAACCGTTCTGAACAGATGCTTTTTTCTTTGCTTCTCCCCATGATTCATTTTTGGATGACATATAATTTCCGAGCTCTGCCAATAAATCAATGCGCTGCTGTAATTGCATAAACGATTTTATATATTATATTTGGGTCACAAAAATAATCTTAATTAACCCCAATTCTGAAAAGCTATGGCAATTAAAATAACAGAAGAATGTATTAACTGCGGTGCTTGCGAGCCCGAGTGCCCAAACAATGCGATTTATGAAGGCGGCGTAGAGTGGGCAATTGCAGATGGAACAAGCGTTAAAGGCAATTTCACTTTATTAGATGGAACAGTAGTTGACGCGAGCCAGAAAAACGCGCCCGTAAGTGTGGACACATATTACATAACACCGAATAAATGCACAGAATGTCAGGGCTTTCATGAGGAGCCGCAATGTGCAGCGGTTTGCCCGGTTGATTGCTGTGTGCCCGATGAAATGTATCGCGAGACCGTAGAAGAGCTTTTAGCAAAAAAAGAGAAGATGCATATTTAGGGTGTGCATAAAATCACAGGAAAAGTTTTGGATGGTATTTTGTTTTATCCTTAACTTTCAATTGAAAATAATCTTTTTGCAAATGTAGCCTCGTGCTACTTATAACAGGCGGGTGATATTTCCCGTCATAAAAGGGTGAAGGGCGCATAAGCCTTCACCTTTCTTATTTTTTGTGAACGTTCAACCAAACTACTTTTTGTTCTGATGTATGTTCCTGCCCAATAATATCCCTGTATAATTCCGGTCGCCGTGCTTTGATATATCGATGACCTCCGGCCTGTGTTAATTTTTCAGGAGTAATCGTTGCTGTTACAAAACTGTCCTCAAACGAGCGGCATTCTGCAATCACATCTCCAAAAGGATCGATAATCATGGAGCAGCCGTTTTTTAACTGGTCATCATCCATGCCAATCGGATTTGAGAAAACAACATACACAGCATTATCATAAGCTCTTGCAGGCAGCCATTTCATCAGCCAATCTCTCCCTTTCATTCCATCAAATTCCAATCGCAATGAAGTCGGATCGGCTTCGCGGTTTTTCCAAAGAGCAGCATCAACAAAACCAGCGCCCGGTCGCGTTGATGGCGTGCACATGGTTACGTGCGGCATGAAGATAATATCTGCTCCGAGCAACTTGGTTGCTCTCACGTTTTCAATAATGTTGTTATCATAGCAAATCAAAATGCCACATTTCCATCCATACAAATCAAAAACACAATATTCATTTCCGGGTGTTAAATGCGGATTGATAAATGGATGCAGCTTTCTGAATTTAGCAACAAGCCCGTTTTTGTCGACGCACACATAAGCTTTAAATAAATCATCATTTGTGTCTTTCTCAAAAAGCCCTGACAATATTGCGATGTCATATTTCTTAGATATTGCAGTCAGTTTTGAAATGCTTTCTCCGCCAGGAATCAATTCTGCAATGTCGAGCATTTGTTCTTTAGAAAGATTTCTTGCAAATGTGTAGCCGGTAATCGAACATTCGTGAAATGCAATCGCATGAGAACCTTCCTCAGCTGCTTTTTGTGAAAGTTTTTCTATTACTGAAAGATTATAATTTTTATCGCCGCTTTTGTTTTCGAATTGAGCGGTGGAGATTTTTATTTTGTCCATTATTTTATGAATTGATTATGTACTTCAAATGTAAAAATTCGCTTGTTAATGAAAGATAAAATCAGTAGTGACTGTTGCACATTGCTGAATAGGATTACTTCTGTACAAGAGTGCGACGCAAGCAAAGCATCATAGTAGCAATGTCGTTCAGGACATAAAAAACATTTAGAGTACTACCATCTGTGAAAATCTGTGCTATCTGTGGCTAAACTTGCTATA
>DATGIX010000189.1:0-77747 GCA_035295505.1 Puia sp.
ACAAAATGGAATTATGATATTGGCGGAGACGGATGGGGCAATCATGAACTCGAATTCTACACAGAAAAAAGATTAGAGAATGCCCGTGTTGAAAATGGTAATTTAATTATCGAAGCAAGAAAAGAAGATTGGAAGGACAAAAAATATACTTCAGCGAGATTGGTCACCAAAGGAAAAGGTGATTGGAAATACGGGAAGATAGAAGTGCGAGCGAAACTACCAAAAGGATTGGGCACATGGCCGGCAATCTGGATGCTTGGATCTACTCCGAATTATACATGGCCGGATGATGGTGAAATTGATATTATGGAACATGTTGGCTATGATCCCGGAAAAATTCATGGAACGATCCATTGCAAAAAATACAACAACGGCGACAGCAAAAAAGAAACATCTGTTACAGATGTGCCTGATTTTGGAGACAAGTTTCATGTGTATGCATTAGAATGGGATGAAGAAAGCATGAGCATTTTTGTAGACGATAATAAATATCTCACATTCACGAATGAGCATAGCGGCCATGATGCGTGGCCATTCGATCAGCCATTTCATTTATTATTAAATGTTGCTGTTGGCGGAGACTGGGGAGGTAAAAAAGGTGTTGATGATTCTATTTTCCCTTGTCAGATGGTGGTGGATTATGTGAGGGTGTACCAGAGAAAATAAAAGCAGAAAGTAAAACCTTCTGCTTAAATATTTATATCAGTATTTCTGAATTTTAAAACCTTCGGAAATTTCAAACTATTGAAACTTCTTCGCGTCCTCCAAGAATTTCGCAAGACCAATATCAGTCAGCGGATGTTTTAATAGTCCAAGAATAGAATCTAACGGGCATGTACATACGTCAGCGCCTGCTTCTGCACATTTGATGATGTGCAACGGATTACGGATAGATGCAGCAAGTATTTCGGTTTCGAAACCTTGTATGTTATAAATTCTTGCAATCTGCCCAATCAACTCAACGCCATCCCATCCGCTATCATCAATTCTTCCGATGAATGGAGACACATATTTTGCGCCTGCTTTTGCTGCGAGTATCGCCTGTCCTGCAGAAAAAACCAATGTGCAATTCGTTTTAATGCCGTTATCTGTAAACCATTTCAGTGCTTTCACACCGTCCTTGATCATCGGCACTTTCACAATAATGTTCGGATGAATTGCTGCTAATTTTTTTCCTTCAGCAACGATGCCATCAAAATCAGTAGAAACAACTTCAGCGCTGATGTCGCCATTCTTTACTATTTCGCAAATGGTTTTATAATGATTGTAAACAGCTTCCTGTCCTTTGATCCCTTCTTTCGCCATCAATGAAGGATTGGTGGTAACTCCGTCCAGAACACCGAGATCATTGGCTTCTTTTATCTGAGCAAGGTTTGCCGTGTCAATAAAAAATTTCATATAAAAATGTTGAGATGATAGAAATAAAAAATGGCAAGTTACTTACATCGCACCGCTACGACCACCTACCCTTGCTACCTTCCGGCCCTGGGGGAGTTCAGCAGGAGCTGGCCGTATAAGACTTGCCGCCGCAAAGATAAGTGTTTTGAAAATTAATAATTGATAATTAGTAATTAATAATGCTGCAACTCGGAAATCGCGAAAGAATTAAAGTAAATAAGTCTTGAAAGCATTAAGACAAATTTATAATCAAAGTAAAACCATCAGTACTATAAACCACAAACAACAAACTCAAAACTACCTTCCATTCAACGTATTCATCCTCGCCATTCCAACAAGCTGGTCTGCCCTTCCTCCAAGCTCACAGAAATAAACAAGAATGATGTAATCGTTTTCCGTTTCAAAATGATTTCCCTCTGTAAATTCAAATGAAGGAGTTCTTTTGGGATCATTTCTGTCAATCGTTATGTAAGAATAATTATAATATCCCTGCTTTAAAAAAACAGATGCTTCATACACTCCATGCTCTGCATTGAATTTCATTTTTGTAGAATCATTCAATTTATAATCCGTGAGCTTGCCAAAAATATAAACATCTTTATCAGGGAAAGGAATATTACCTGATGGCATGAAATTAAAATGCACTGTTGCATAATCTGTCTGCCAATATGGATTGATGCTTTCAGTTGTTTGTATATAGAAAAAGCCGTTATAGTCTTTGTAAAAATAAAATGGGAGATCAGCTCTCTCTTTATCGGGTCTTGCAAAAATTTCTGTCGAAGTTTTATTGTATATCACACGGCCAACCCTGTCGCTCTGATATCGGAAACTCTGCAAATCTATCCATCGCCATTCTTTGCCACCTGGAAAAATAAAATCATCATCGCGGTTGTACTGCAGATTATTCCCGGAATAAAATGTCGGCTGAATATTGTTGATAGCATTGTCCCAGCGATAATTTTGCAACACGCAAATTTTAATCTGCTGCAGCGCGTTTGCAACATTCATTGTTTTTGTGTTCACATTGATCTGCAGTTTCTGATGCGAGTGCGAAAATTGCGGATCCAAAGGCTGGAGAAATTGAACGCCAATATTTACGCTGTTATCAACAATCATAAATCTTCTTGTGAATGCGAGCTGCGAAGTATCACCATTCAAAAAAACTTTAAGGATATAATTGCCTGAACGAGTCGGGAAACAATTTTGATCGGGAACAATCGCTTCATAATGAGTATATTTTACGAGCGCAACTGACGACAAGCGATATGTATTGATGCGCATTTGCGTGAAGCCTTTAATGAAATCGAATTCGCTCACAATGGCTGGCGTCCAGTCTGCGTTGCATAGCTGATAAGTGTAAGAATAGCTTTTCACATCCGCATCAAGGTCATCGAAGTGAAGTTCGAGCTGGTCTTTGCTGTTTAAATTAAGAACAGGATAAGCAAGTTGGTTCCCATATACAAAAAGTTGCGGGGTTTTGATATTAGGCATAAAAACAGAATCAGGTATTTGCGCTGAGCATAATAAATACGCCGAACAAATCAGGAACAACAACATATGTTTCGATACTATCGTTTTCATTAGAATAATTTTGAGATAAATTATACAAATATCGTTTACAAAAATAGTCTTAAACACTGATTGATCTGACTAATTGAAAACTTCCAAAGAAAGAACTATTCGCAGTTTATCAAAAATCATTGACATCATATTGAAAGATATTATTTTTGGATTTTAAAATCATCGCCGTTGAACATTTCAGCTTTTATTGCAAAACGCATCGCCTTCAACCGGCAATCTTCTTTTTTGAATTTTATTATCAGACTCGCCATCGCTGCAACTTTAATAAGTGTTGCCGCAATGATTATTACTGTCGCGCTCACCAACGGTTTTCAATACGCCATCAGCCAGAAAGTTTTTAGTTTTTGGGGTGATATACGTGTTCAGCATTATGAAGCAAGCAAGGCAGCCATTGCTGAAGAAACGCCGATTGAAAAGAATGATACAGTTCTTCAAATTCTCAGAGATAATAAGGAAATCAAAACCATTCAGGCATTTGCAACAAAAAATGCGATTATTAAAGGAAGCGAAAGCATTGAAGGTGTTTTGCTGAAAGGCGTTGAAAAGAATTACGATTTCAGCAATATCAAAAATTTTTTGCAGGAAGGCAATTGGCTTCATTTTCCTGACAGTGGCTATAGCAATGAAATCAATCTTTCAACCTATACAGCTAACCGGTTAAAACTAAAAGTGAATGACAAGCTGTTGATCTATTTCATTCAGCCGGACGGTTCTCATCGTGTGAGGTCGATGACAGTTGCCGGTCTTTTCAAAACAGGCATTGAAGATTACGACAAGCTTTACGCGATTGCCGATATTAAAATGATTCAGCGGCTGAACAACTGGGAAGAAAATCAAATCGGTGGTTATGAAATTTTCATTAAAGATTATCACAAACTTGATACAGTCAGCAATCAAATTGCCTATCAATTGCCTTCTGCATGGAACAGCAAAACCATCAAGGAAATTTATCCTTATATTTTCGATTGGCTCGATCTGCAGAATACAACGATTGGAATCGCGATCATCATCATCATGATCGTTGCAACGCTCAACCTTGTCACATGCCTCATCGTTCTTGTACTCGACAGAACAAAAATGATTGGCATCCTGAAAGCAGTAGGTTCTCCGAATTCTTCCATACAAAAAATATTTTTGTATAACGTTACCATCATCACTGTCAGCGGTATTCTGTTTGGCAACCTGCTTGCATTTTTGTTTTGCTGGCTTCAGCAACGATATGGTTTAATTACTTTGCCTGAAGATGCGTATTTTATTTCTACAGCCGTTGTGAAACTAAGCTGGTGGCAGGTTTTAGCTGTAGATGCAGGAACATTGCTGATTTGTTTTTTAGTTCTCATCATCCCGACATTGATCATCAGAAAAATTCAGCCTGCAAGAGCAATGCAATTCAGTTGATTGTTTTTAACCGGAATACTCAATTAAACAATTGTAACATTTCATAGACTCCAGCGTATTAATAGCACCAAACTCTTTCAACTATTTATGAATGAAAGAAAATATTTTATTGACTGGGTGCGTGTGCTCGCATTTTTCCTGCTGATATTTTTTCATTGCGCTATGCCATTCGTCATCTTTGGATGGGAAGTGAAAAACAAAGAACATTCAATCGCATTAAGCAGATTAATCTGGTGGCTGCACCAATGGCGGCTGCCTTTATTATTTTTTGTTTCAGGAGTCGGCATTCATTTTTCATTAAAGAAAAGATCTGTTCTTTCATTTGCCGGCGAACGTGTTGTCAGATTATTCATCCCGTTATTGTTCGCCATGTTCTTCACCATTCCTTTGCAGGTATATTTTGAACGATTGCAGGAAGGCAAGATATCAGGTTCGTATTTTCATTTTTATCCCACCGTTTGGAATATGGTTCCATATCCTGAAGGAACACTCACCTGGAGCCACATGTGGTTTGTAGTTTATCTTTTTGTATTCTGCATCTTGTTGTTGCCAATATTTTCATTGTTTAAAATAAAATTGCTTCAGCGTTTCAAAACATATTGCGCAGACAAATTAGCAAACCCGATCCTTGCGATATTATTATTCATCCCTTTCGCGATTTATTATTTCTCGCTTTATCAGAAATATCCTGAACAAATGAGCTTGTTGGATGATTGGTTTCTGTTCATCTTTTCGCTCACTCTTTTGTTTTATGGCTATTTTATCGCATCAAGCAATAGCTTTTGGAACACATGTGAAAAATACAGGCGCTTGTTTTTGTCTATTGCCATCATCTGCATCATTCTTTTGTTTTATCATTTCTGGTGGGATTTTGATTTTGCCAAAAAACAAGACAGCAGATTATATTTATATGGAACCTTGAATAGTTTGCATATCTGGTCACTGATTTTAGCCATACTTGGTTTCGCTAAAAAACACCTCAATTTTAGCAACCGTTTTTTGCAATATACCAATCAGGCTGTTTATCCATTTTACATTCTTCACCAAACCATTATCGTTGCAGTGGGTTATTATGTGGTGCAGTGGCCGATCTCTATTTATTTAAAATTGACAATATTGGTAATATGTTGTTTCACATCACTCGTTCTGATTTATCAGTGGCTTATCAGATCATTTATTCTCACAAGAATTTTATATGGAATGAAGTGGAGACAAAAAACATCCACTGCAAAAAATTCTGCCATTACAGATGTTGAGAAAACTACTTGTTAAAAATATCTGATTTTTTATTCTTGAAATATTTCACATCAGGATTTACATTCCGGGCAAAAGCGGCCTGCCGATAATATGCCTGAACGGCCAGGGAACAATGGCTAGTATAAAAATCAACGCAATTAAAAAATACGAAAATGCTTTTTTGAATTTTGTTTCGTCACTCACTGATTTTTTTGACATGCCGTTGCCCAAAGTGATCAGCACAATTGCTACGATCATCCCAAAAGGGTGCTCTACCCAAAAGAATCGATAGAAATCATCTTTCATCAATTTAGTTCCTTCTGGCAAGGAAGTTGAAATGATTCCATATTTCCCAAACAACAAAAGATATAAGCCAATGAGCAAATTGGTGTGAGCTGATATCATCGTGAACAGCCATAGCTTTCTGTCAGATTTGGTAAATACTTTTTTATTCTGCCATGCTGAAAATGCTTTTAAGATAGATGCAATCAGCAGAATAATTAATATCCAGCGCAAAAGACTGTGCAATGCTAATATGAATGTGCTCATGATTCAGAAATTGATTGTTACGAAACCAGATGCAAAATAGCCCACAATCGACAAATCACAATAAACTATTCTACCCAATCCGCTATGAAAATATTGATATCTCTTCCTCCGCCATTTTCACGGTTGCTGCTGAAAACAATTTTCTTTCCGTCAGGGCTGAACATCGGGAATGCATCAAACCCATTGTCCCTGCTCACTTTTTCAAGGCCGTTGCCACTGATATCAGTAATATACATGTTGAACGGAAAACCTCTTTTATATTCGTGGTTGCTGCAAAAAATAATATGCTTGCTGTCAGGGAAAAAATTGGGTGCCCAATTCGCTTGCCCATAATTAGTAATTTGTTTTGCGTCGCTTCCGTCGGCATTGGCAACCCATACTTCCATATTTGTTGGTGCCACTAAATTTTGTTTCAGCAGATTTTTGTAGTCTTCAATTTCTTCAGGCGTTTTTGGCCTTGATGCACGCCACACAATTTTCTTTCCGTCAGGACTGAACCATGCACCGCCATCATAGCCTAATGTGTTTGTGATGCGGTTTACTTTATAATTGTTCAAATCCATCACGTATAAATCAAGGTCACCGTCACGCATAGACGTAAACAACATTTTATTGCCGTCAGGAGAAAGGGTTGCTTCTGCATCATAGCCTTTCGTCGAGGTAAGCTGCTTCACAATTTTTCCATCAAGATCTGCCATGAAGATGTCATAGCTTTCATACACAGGCCATATATATCTTTTCATTTTCTGTCTGTCAGGAACCGGCGGGCAGCTATCTCCGCCAAGATGAGTGGATGCATAAATAATGTGCTTGCCATCTTTTGTAAAAAATCCGCAGGTTGTTCTCCCCTTGCCGCTGCTGATCATTTTGGGTTCAAATTTTTCATCGGGTGTAGTTGGTATCTTGCCGATATACATCTGGTCGCACATCACATTTTCCTTCTCATTTTTATGTTGAAAGATGAGCCATTTGCCATCATAACTGAAATAAGCTTCAGCATTATCTCCCCCAAATGTCAACTGCCTGATGTTTTTGAAATGTCTTTCATCAGGATACAGCAACGTGTCGGAAGCCTTTACCAGCAAGCCTTTCGGCACAATTGCTTTTTTTGTGAAGGCAGTAATTGACAAAAGGAAGGCTCCAAAAATTAACAAATTTGCAATCAGTTTTCTCATGAACATCTGTTTTTATACTAGTATTCGCGGTGGGCGAATTTTACAGTTTATCGCCAGATTATTATTAAGAATATTTATAACCTGCAAAATAAGTAAATCGTTTAGTTTTGTTGCATGAAAGGTTTATTAAGATTCAATTTCATATTGGTTTTGGCAATCTTAGGAAGTGCGGCCTGCAATTTTTCAGACAAGAAAAAAAATAATGCTGATGATGTGCTGAATCAGCCTCCTTTTGCAACACTAACGGATAGCATTAAACGCTTTCCGGATAATGCATTGCTGTATTTTAAACGGGCAGAATTATTATCGCAGAATAATTTTCATGAAGTAGCAAACAGCGATTATAAAAAGTCATGGGAGTTAAAAGAAGATGCACAGATCGCTCTCAGATATGCATCTAACCTTTCTATTATCGGAAAAGAAAAAGAAGCCATTCAATTGCTGCAAAGCTGCATACAAAAATTCCCTGATGAAAACGGGTTTAAAAGATTGCTGGGAGAAGCATACATTCAATCAGGCAAATCAAAACAGGCGATTGAATTGTACGATTCGGTATTAAAAAATGACTCACTGAATTTTGAAGCATGGTTCGAAAGAGGAAGATTGCTGGCACAGGCAAAGGATACAACTGGTGCTATAGCTTCTTTGCAAATGGCATATTCTATTCAACCTGTTAATACCTATGCTTTGGAGCTTGCACATCTTTTTGCTGAAATTAAAAATCAAAATGCAATAGTGATCTGCGATAAAGTTTTAGAAAATGATTCTACGCATGAACTGATTGATCCGTTTTTTATCAAAGGCATTTATTATTCCAATATAAAAGAATACGAAACAGCAACTGTTCAGTTTGATTCATGCATCAGGCGCGACTGGAAATTTACAGAAGCCTATATTGAAAAGGGCATAGCAATGTACAAACAAAAAAACTTTGATGCAGCACTTAATACTTTTCGCATGGCCGCAACCGTTACCAATACTGATCCGGATGCTTATTATTGGATCGGCCGTTGTTATGAAGCTGTAAATAAAATGCATGAAGCCGGTGAATATTATCAGCGTGCAGTCGAGCTTGATAAAGATTTCAACGAAGCAAAAGAAGCGCTGAAGAGAGTTGATAAACTGAATGGTTAACAGGTTGATTTGCTCTTTAGTTTCCGGGCAACTAATTTTACAGCTATGAATTTCTCAACAAATTAATATACCAACCAATAAGACACCAATGGCAATTGTAGCTCCCTCCATATTAGCAGCAAACTTTTTAAGACTGGAAGATGAATGCAAGATGGTAAACGAAAGCGAAGCAGACAGATTTCATTTAGATGTGATGGACGGGCGCTTCGTGCCAAACATCAGTTTTGGAATACCTGTGATCGAGCACGTGAAAACGATTGCAAAAAAACCTTGCGAGGTTCATTTGATGATCGAAGAACCAGAAAAGCTAACAGAAGCTTTCAGAAAAGCAGGTGCAGATATTTTGATTGTTCATCTTGAGACGTGCAGAAACCTTCATAGCAATATCCAGCAAATAAAATCTTTGGGGATGAAAGCGGGAGTCGCTATCAACCCTCATACTCCGGCAAATTCATTGAGCGAAATTTTGCAGGATATTGATCAGGTCTGCGTGATGAGCGTGAATCCTGGTTTTGGCGGACAAAAATTTATTGACCACACATGCGAAAAAATCCGTGAACTGAAAAGAATGATTATTCAAAGAGGGCTTCATGTGCTGATCGAAATTGATGGTGGTGTTACGGTTGAAAACGCGACAGGCATTGTTCATTCAGGAGCAGATGTTTTAGTTGCAGGCAACACGGTTTTCAAATCACCAGATCCTAAAAAAGTTATCTCACAATTAAAAGCTGTGGTCTCTCATTAATATGGCGAAAGATTTATTTTCTATACAAGCAGACCTTTATGCAAAATATCGTCCCAGCTATCCTACTGCTCTTATAGATTATATTCTTGGATTTGTAGAAAATAAAAAGGTTGCATGGGATTGCGCAACAGGCAACGGACAAGGGGCATTATTATATGCCGATAAATTCGAAAAAGTTTTCGCGACTGACACCAGCGAAAAACAAATTGCTCAAGCTTCACCTCATTCAAAAATTTCTTATTCCATCAGCGCTGCTGAAAATACTTTTTTTGCAGACAATAGCTTTGATTTAATAACTGTTGCCCAGGCTTATCATTGGTTTCAGTTCGATTCTTTTTTTACCGAAGCAACAAGGGTTGGAAAAAACAATTGCATCGTTGCTGTTTGGGGATACAGTCTTTTTATTTCTGAAGACGAAAAGCTAAATTGCCTCATTAATTATTTTTATGTTGACGTAGTTGGGAAATATTGGGATGCAGAAAGAAAACATGTAGATGAAGGATATAAAACTGTTTCATTCAATTTCGCCAAGCTGCCCTCAAAATCATTCAGCATTGACGTTGAATGGAATTTCGATGACCTGATCGGATATTTCAACACATGGTCAAGCGTTCAGCATTTCATTAAAGAAAACGGATTTAATCCTGTTGATGAAATTGCCAAAGAAATTAAATTGATTTGGGATGATGGCAAAAAGAAACATTTTTCTTTCCCGATATTTTTATTAATTGGGAAGGTTGTGAAGTAAATATCCTACAACTTATCATATATCTGATCAAGCATTTCGTGTGTCTCCTGAATCCAGCTTGTTGGATTTTCTGGCCAAACCAGCACATGTTTTTCAATTAATATTCTTAGCAAATGATATCCTCGCAATGCTTCTTTCTCAGAGTAAAAACAGTCCATCCATTTTTTATCGAGGTCAAGTTCTTGCGGAACACCAATGCCGCCATTATACCATTGAAAACAATTTGGCAAACCGTCAAATGCAATTTCTGTTGCCGCACGACGATGGTTATCTGAAAAAAATAAAGAATAAAAATGAACGCATTGTTTAACGCGCCACAAAATCTGTTCATCCGTTTCTGATTGTTTTGGTTTTATCCGCCAGAGATTATTCGCCGGATAAAAAGGATCTTTAGTAAGGTTTTTTTGTGCAAGCCCATCTGAAATAAAAGTGATATCAACATCTTCGTCATTTATTTTTTTGGTGAGCACGATTTTCTGCAGCAATATTTTTTTGACAAAATATTTTTCATTTGATCCATCCGTAAAATTTAATAATAGCTCACGTGATTCTTTGTTGATTTTCCACTTGCCCATTCTGATTTTGCAACGTGCATTTTCAGTCGCGCTGAAGTCTTTGTATAATGCGAGTTCCGGGTATTTTCGTTTATCGACTCCTGAATCCCACATCAGATAGTTCCAGTATTTCTGGCTCACATCATCCATCTTCCATAACTGACTCAGCGCTTCATTAAGAGGCGCTGCTTTCAAAGATTTTAAAGATGTGATAGTTGTTGTATCTAATTGGATAGAATCTTCTTTTGTTTCGGTAGTTTTTGACTGATAATGACGCTTTGTGTTTTTTGTCTTGCATGAAAACAAAAAAGCCAAAATGATCATGCCCGGCAACAGGTATTTCTTCATAAATCAGCAAGCGTTGGTTTGCGCTAAAATTAATTAGGGCAAATAAACATAATTTCTCTGTTATTGCGTTTTTTGATTGAGACCAAATCTTTTAATTTCGGCTATTGTAAAAAAACCTCATTGAGAGCCTTTAAAACCATTTTGCTGCTATCCTCCTTATTCTTTGCAGTGCCATTGCTGGCGCAAAAAAAAGCTGCTTTTATTTCGGGCAAAGTGTTGGGCGAAAATGAGTCTCCGCTGGCAAAAGTATCGGTAATTATTTTGGGCCGACAAACAGGAATCGCCACTTCCGATTCCGGCACATTCCGCATCAAAGTGCCTGCTGACAAGGCTTTCGCGCTGGTCTTTTCATTCACAGGATTCAGGACGGAACAAAGAAATTTTTTGCTCAATGAGAGCGAGCAGGAACAAATTATTGTTCGCATGGAAAAAAGCGAGCAACAATTGCAAACAGTTACGGTTACTGAACAACGTGACCGGAAAGAGGCCGGGCTCATCAGGATTAATCCTAAAGATGCTATCAATATCCCATCACCCATTGGCGGCATTGAAAGCCTTATAAAAATTTTTGTTGGCTCCAACAACGAACTCACTTCACAATATTCGGTTCGCGGTGGTAATTATGATGAGAACCTTATTTATGTAAACGATTTTGAAGTTTTCCGACCCTATCTCGTGAATAATGCTCAACAGGAAGGATTGAGTTTTATCAATCCGGAAATGACGAAGAATGTCAGTTTTTATAATGGCGGCTTTCAAGCCAGATATGGAGATAAAATGTCTTCGGTTCTCGACATTCAATATAAAAAGCCAAAAAAATTTGGTGGCTCTGCTTATGTTGGATTGCTTGAACAAGGCTTGCATCTTGAAGGAACCGGAGCAAAAAACAGGTTCACGTATTTGATCGGTGTCAGAAATAAAAGCAATAAAAGTTTATTAGGGGCGCAGGAAACACAAGGCAACTATTCTCCTTCTTCATCAGATGCACAGGCTGTTTTTTCTTATCAGCTAAGTGACAAAAACCTACTTGAATTGATGGGCACTTTTTCACAAACTAAATTTAATCTGATACCACAGTCTGCAGAATTGACTTCATCTGTATTTTCTCCATTCATCACAGAAAATCTTGGTCTTGATATCAATTTCAGCGGACAGGAAAAAGACAGCTATCAAACCAACATGGTTGGCTTATCCTTCACGCAACAAATAAAAAAGAACCTGAAGCTTAAGTGGATGGCATCAAGGTTTGAAGACAAGGAGAATGAATCTTACGACATCACCGGGCAATATTTTTTTGGAGAGCGTGATTTTGACAAGAGCAGCGCCACATTTGGCCAGATCACCAATCCGCTCGGCGCAGGTGTTTATCAAAATTTTGCAAGAGATCGGTTAAGCATCACCGTTTGGAATGCAACACACAAAGGATATCTTGATGCTGGCAAACATTTTATTCAATGGGGAGTCAGTGCTGAAAGGCAAACTGTGGATGACAGATTGCATGAATGGCAGCGCCAGGATTCTGCAGGATATTCATTGCCATATTCCCCTAATGAAGTGAACATGAGCAATTATGTTGATGGGAATTCAACACTCGGCATAACAAGGCTCAGCGGCTTTATTCAAGACAATATATTATTTGGAAGAACAAATGACTTCACACTGCAGGCAGGCGCGAGATATAATTATAACAATCTCAACAATCAGTTTTTGATATCACCGCGCATCGGTTTTTCGTGGAAGCCAAAAAATTCAAAAAGCGATATTGTATACAGAGCCGCATTAGGTATTTATGATCAGCCTCCATTTTTCCGCGAAATGGTGAAGCCAGATGGAACATTGAATAAGGATATCAAAGCTCAAAAAAGCTGGCAGGCAACTGCAGGCTTTGATTATAATTTCAAGATTGATAACCGGCCGTTCCGCATAGCAACAGAAGCTTATTATAAATCCATGAGCGATGTGATCCCTTATGATATCAGCAACGTGCATATTCAATATTTTGGAGAGAACAATGCAAAGGCCTATGCTGCAGGAATAGAAACCAGATTGTTTGGTGAGCTAGTGAAAGATGCCGAAAGCTGGATCAGCATTGGGTTTATGAGGACAAAGGAAAAAATCAACAATGCATTTTATTATAACTATACTTTGGATTCATCAAACCATCCTATAGATAGCACAAAAGTTGAGCAAGGTTGGGTGCGCAGGCCAACAGACAGATTATTCACATTGGGCATGTTTATTCAAGACTATCTTTCAACAAATAAGAATTTTAAATTTTATTTGAATTTGCTGTATGGCAGCGACATGCCATATAATATTCCCGGCAGCGTGAAATATAGAAACGCCTTGATTATTCCTGCATATATCAGAGTGGACGTCGGTTTCAGCGCATTGTTATTAGATGCAGAAAAAAATAACCGGAGAAGCCATAGCCCCTTCCGCAATTTCGAAAACATTTGGGCAACGCTTGAAGTATTTAATCTGATTGACAGAGCTAATACCATATCATATCTGATGATAAAGGATTTCTCTAATACTGTTTACGCAATCCCACAGCGGCTTACACCTCGTTTGCTGAACCTGAAACTTATAGCCAGGTTCTAAAAACCTGTACTTGTTCCAACATTGACCAACAAATTCCCGAATGGAGATTTATTTTCATTTGTAGAAATTACAAATTGCTGATATTCAAATGAAAAATTTGTGGCAAGCCTTTAGCAAATATATCACCGAATCCAAACGAAGAAAAACTAAATTAAAATTCAAGATCTGAAAAAAACCAGTTAAGTCCTATTCGAAGAAAAACCAAAAAGTTTTTGTTACGATTTTAAGAGTAATGAAAATCAGATTTAAGATCCAGTATTGATGAAGAACAGTTTTAAACAACCTTATCTTATGTGTGGCGAAACTATCAACGTTCAGCCTTCTAAGACGAAATTCTACACAAATACATAAGATATTACGGACGGTTATCTGGAAATTGGAGCCCACTGGGCTCCTTTCCGTTTTACAACATTACAAGCAATTTCCTTTTCGCCATCGCATAAGAGCTGTTTTCAAAAAAGCTATCTAAAACACATTTCCTAAGACGGCTTTCTAAATTCCCATTGCAGGAGATAAGCGCAAGTAAATAAATTATAAAATACTGAAAAACATAACAATGTATTGTGGCAGGTTATTAGTTAATATAAGATGTGATGCAATTGAATAGAGAAGGTGGTAATCAGAAATTATCAAAGAAGAAATAAAGACTTTAATAAGATATTACGGACGGTTATCTGGAAATTGGAGCCCACCTGGGCTCCTTTCCGTTTTTTGCAATGACGACTTTCCGTTTGAACTCATTTAGCATTTTGAGGCGCCATATAATAAGAGCTGGGTTTCTTTTTTATTCCAATTGTGCAATTGTTCCGACATTGATTAGCAGGTTTCCCATATTTAGATAAAATTTCAAAATAAGATTTTTCAACTAACTGATAATCAAAAACATAATTTATGGCAAGCAATTCGCAAACATTATAACAAATCCAAACAAAGAAAAACTAAAACAAAATCCAGGATCAAAATTAAAAACCAATTGAAATCCAAGCCTAAAAAAACAAATTCAATTATCCAAAACCAATTAAAAATCCGATTCTGAAAAACAAACAAATCCTATTCGAAGAAAAACTGATCAACAAGTTTTAGTTACTAAAAAAATCGACAATGATTAAAATTTGACTTTGTTAAAATCCTTTCCGAATGAAAAGCTTGAACAACCTTATCTTATGTGTGGCACAACTATCAAAGTTTAGCCTTAAACAAACAGAACTTACCACATCAACATAAGATATTACGGACGGTTATCTGGAAATTGGAGCCCACTGGGCTCCTTTCCGTTTTATGCCTGTTTCAGTTTGCTTTTTTAACTTTGATGCATGACTAAACTTTCTGTAAACATCAACAAATTTGCAACGCTCAGGAATAGCCGGGGCGGGAATAACCCGAATGTTTTAAAAGCTGCTATTGATGCACAGTTATTTGGAGCTGATGGAGTAACCGTTCATCCACGACCCGATGAAAGGCATATCAGGTATCAGGATGTTTATGACATTAAAAAAATCATTACTACTGAATTTAATATTGAAGGCAATTGCGAAGAACAAAAATTTGTCGACCTCATTCTTGATGTGAAGCCAACGCAGGTTACGCTTGTCCCTGATGCATTAAATCAAATCACTTCTAATCATGGCTGGGATACCATAAAGCATAAAGATTATCTTATCAACATCATCACCGTTTTTAAAAATGCAGGTATACGTGTTTCTATTTTTATCGATCCTGTTGTTGAAATGGTAGAAGGCGCTGCAGCAACAGGAACCGACAGGATTGAATTATACACGGAAGCTTATGCAAAAGAATGTTTAGTCAATAAAGAAAAAGCAATTGCTCCTTACGTTATTGCAGCTAAGAGAGCTGCTGAATTAGGATTGGGAATAAATGCAGGTCACGATTTGGATCTTGATAATCTTAAATATTTTTCTACGAACATCAGGCACCTGAATGAAGTTTCTATTGGGCATGCATTGGTCTGTGACGCATTATATCTGGGATATGAAAACGCAGTTCAATTATATAAAAGACAATTGATGTAAACTAGTTTGATAGCGGCAATTCAATATCACTAAGCATTGAATAAAGTGTTTTAAAACAAAAATCCAGCTCGGCAACAATATTATCCTGCCTTTTATCCTATCCTCTTGCTTCATATCCTATTTATCAGGCTTCGGTGTAAATTTTTTTTAGCTGGGAAAAACTACATCTACATTTGATCTCTCTACACTTTATTTAATCTATAAAAACTTCCAGATGAAAAAGGTATTAAAACTTTTGCTACCAATAGCAATCTTACAATTTGCATTTTCTCATTTTTCTTATGCACAATTAACAGCTTTACCGAACGGAGGAAATTATAAAGCTTCTGTTTCCGAACGGATAGGCATAACCGATGTTTCCATTGATTATAGCCGCCCGGGAGTGAAGGGACGAGAAGGACAGATTTGGGGAAAGCTGATACCTGTTGGCTTTGTTGATCAGGGCTTCGGCAGCAGCAAGCAGGCGCCGTGGCGTGCCGGTGCTAATGAGAACACCATCATTACTTTTTCTACTAATGTAAAAATTGATGGGCATGATCTGCCTGCAGGCAAATACGGTTTTTTTATTGCTTATGATCCTAATGAATGCACGTTGCTATTTTCAAAAAATTATTCATCGTGGGGAAGCTTTTATTACAACCCTAAAGAAGATGTGCTGCAAGTAAAAGTGAAACCGGTTGCACTTGATAAAAGCGTGGAAAGATTGAAATATGAATTTGCAGATCAAACTGAAAATTCTGCAACAATTGCGTTGCAATGGGAAAAGCTGATGATACCTTTTAAAGTTGAAGTTGACTATTTAAAATCACAAGTTGAATCTTTCAGAAATGAATTGCGTAGCGACAAAGGATTTAACTGGCAAGCCTGGGATCAGGCAGCACAATGGTGCGTACAAAAAAATACTAATCTTGATGAAGGTTTATTATGGAGCGATACCGCAATAAGCTTCAGTGGCGGGAATGTTTTTCAACCAATGTCAACAAAAGCAATCATCCTTGATAAATTAGGACGCGGCGCAGAAGCTTCTGATGTGATGAAGAAAGCTCTGCCATTCGCAACAGTAGGTGAAGTACATCAATACGCAAGAAAATTATTAGCTGATAAAAAAAGTAAAGAAGCTTTTGATGTTTTCAAAATGAACTATGATAAACATCCTGGTGAATTCACTACTAATATGGGAATGGCGAGAGGATATTCAGCAATGGGCAATTATAAGAAAGCGCTCGAGTTTGCCCAGAAAGCACAGCCGCAAGCGCCGGATCCTGTTAACAAAGCAAATCTTGAAAAGATAGTGAAGCTATTGCAGGATGGGAAAGATATTAATTAAGAAATAGCACATCAATAATAAAAAACGAGAAAGCATTTTGAACGCTTTCTCGTTTTTCATTAATAAATGCTGTTGGATGGATCTGTATTGAGCTGAACAATATCAGGTGCTTTCACATATGTTGTATTATACCTGAACTGCAGGTTCATTGTAGTTAAAATTTTGAAAGAATTATTTTGAGGAACATTTCTTGGAAAATATGCCATCCTTACTTCTATCGTTCCAAAAACTAAATTTTCATTGCGGGTCCTAACGCCACAGCCTATCCCATAATAAGCATCGCTTTTGGAAAAATCCCTTTGTTTCGGAGTTAAAAAAGCCGCATCTGCAAAAACAAATGGCGCAAACTTGAAACCAAAAAGTTTATATTTTAAGAACATAAAAGTTTCTTCATGAAGGCTGATCCGTTGTTGCCCGATGGTTGAATCTGAACTAAAATAACGAAGCCCGAATGGGTTATCAATCCGTAGCGCATCAATCGCAACATTATTGAATAACCTGGTATAACTGAAATTTGCATACTGTCGAAACTTCGTGCTTCCTACAAGGAAAAGCCTGCTGAATATGCTTGCGCCTGCAAGAATGCTCGCATCCTGAAATTGATTTCTGTAAACAAATCCACCTGTTCTGATAAAATATTGAAAGAAATCACTCTGGCTGGTTGTTATATACTTGTTCAACTCCGCTCCCACATATAACCGCGACAAATTCATCTGTCTATACCAACCTGAAGTGAAAGCAACATTATAGCCATGAGGAACGTCTTCCGTTGTACCGAAGCCATAAATATAATTCGTCTTGAAGAAATCTTGTTTGAATAAAGTGAGCTGCGCAAGAACAGCCTCACGATCGTTAAATTTAAAATTGAATTTGTTCTCTACCTGAAAAGGAGTTTCAGAAAAATTATTTTGAAAATATCTCAAGCTTAAAAATTTTCTATAGCGCACCGGATGCTTGTAAGAATATTTGTTTGCATTAAGTGCATAACCGGCCCATGCATCAATAGTATTATAGCGATAATGATAAAATAAGCTATCAGGCTGCGCATAAGAATTAAAGCTCGTGTTTGTGCCAACCATTAAGCCTCCTGCAAAATGCATAAACTCTGAAACCAATGGCCTGTCGAACCGGACAAACCACGCCCTTTCATTCGGTGTTCCATCTCCAAGATTTGGATTAATGGTGGTATAAATCATCGAAGCATTTACGAACGAGCCTGCGATACTGCTCTTGCTATACATCAACTCATATCCAAATGCAGGCGACCTGTTTGTCTGGAACAATGCAGTGCCTTCAATTTTTTGTCCCATCCCTAAAAAATTGCTTTCATTAGCTTGCACTTTGAAGTTGTTGTTGCTCACTCCATCTACTTGTCCGGAGATACTGAATAAATCTTTTGTAATCACAACAATATCCACCGAATCGGGATTACCTCGTATTTCAACTATCTCGATTCTTGCATCCTGAATAAAATTAAGCGAGCGCAGGAAGCGTTCATTGTCTGCAAGCTTGTATGCATCAACCGGGGTTTGTTCTTTGATGAATAAATTATTTTTGATCACCCAGTCTCTGGAATCTCTGTGAAGATGGTTCAGGATATTAGTCCCGAAATAAGTGAGCTTTTTTGATGTATCTGTAAAGAGTTTTTCAAAACCATATCTTCTTATGTAAATATTCCTGATGCCTTTTCCCTGATAATCCAAAAATTGTCTTTCACTTTTAATTGCTTTCACAACTGTGTCACCAGGATTGCGCGAAACTGCATTCACCACAAGCTTAAAGATATTATTATTCCTGATTCGGGTGCGGCTTGTTGTAGTGTCTTTTGTCTGGCAAAATGCATGAACAACAATGAAGAATAAGAAAATAAAAATAGAAAAAAGTCTTATCTGTATGGCTTGCTTCACTATTCTATAAAGATAAGCGTTTGCTTAAAAAAGCGCTCGTTAAAAACCTTGATTACTGATGAATTGCAAACTTCAATTATAAACAACGGGAATTGCGCTGAATCTGTTCAACACTTCTGTCCTTCCAGAATCAGATTTCTTTTCTTCTTTGAGATCGGGCATATCAGGCAGGAATTTCGCCTGTGCTTTCTCTTGTGTAGTTCCTTTTGTTATATGCGCTAAAATGACAAAACCTATTAATAATAGAAGATATTTTAAATCCTTCATGTTGCCCTGTTTTAAACTCACTTGCTAGTATGCTAACCCATTCCACCAAACCTATGCCATTTAACAGAATAATATTAAATCACATTCGGACGCGAAGCTGCATAAAGTTTTCAACAAAAAAATAAAAATGAGGATAAACTATTCCACAACTTTTCCCATTAATAATACTATACCCGCTTTGTGGAATTTTTTTCTCGCTTAAAATTTGTATTGCTATAAAAAACGGGAAGAAAAATATTTTATTTCGTCATCAAGATTGAGGAATGGATGTGTTGATTTCAATGCTTCTGTTTTTTTCAGATACTCCCTTAAAAAATTTTGATGAAGATTCGTTGATGGATGAAATGATCTGTGCTTTCTGGCTATAATAATTTTCTTTACCTCAGCTAAAATATTTTGAGATGCTTCATCAATAAAATGCCTGATAAAATTTTGGAGCACAAATTCAGTTGCCTGATAATTTGGGTGAACCATATCAATATCAAAAAAGCGGTAATCCCGCAACACATCAACAACCAGCTCATAAGCAGGGAAATAATAAATCTTTTCAAATTTATTAACAAGATGATGCACTACTTCGATCAGCCTTGCTTTGCTACGATTATTTTCTATCACTCCGTCTCGAATATGACGGACGGGGCTCACTGTGAAAATAATTTTTATATCGGGATTAAAATGCAATAATTGATGAACACAGTTATCTAATATCGAATTTATTTCTTCAATCGTCATCAAATGTTTGTTGAACCATTGCGCAGGTGCACGATGGCAATTGGCAACAGGCATATTATTATCCAAAAGCCTGTATGAAAATGATGACCCAAGCGTGATGATAACCCATTTTGTTTTTTTCAGAAAATCATGTGCAACTTGTTGCGATTTATTAATGACTGTCAAAGCCTCCGCTTTATCTGTTCCTGAAAAAAAACTGTGATGCTGCCAGCTTTGCCACAATTCATTCAGATAAAACAAATCGTCTTCAGCATATTTTTTATTCTGTACATAAGAAACAAGGCTCCAGGCAACGCTGCGAGGATCGAACAATATTCCATTCGGATTTTGAAGAATGTCGAATTTCAAATCTCTCAAATAATTCCCGATATGTTCTGTAAAGCATGAGCCAATCAACAACAAAGGTTCCTGATAATTTATCTTTTGAGCAGGTTCTTTTATTGAAATATCCAACATCAGGTTCATAAAAATTCCGCTGTTTTCAAAAGTTATAATTCAAGCATAAAGTTTCTCCTGCTGGCAATGTCTTCCATTGCCCGATCAATTCACGCAAATAATTTCTGACAGATTCAATCTCATTATTACTTAAAACAGGTGGTGCAGTAATTTCATTCATTTGTTTGAATGAATCTTTCACAGTCTGGTTAAAATCCAGAAGGTTTCCTTGAGCCACTTCCATCAAAAATAAATTCGCCATGTTTTCAGCCCATGTTGCCTCGTTAGTGACGGGGATATTTTTTCTTTTTTCGCGGTTTTCAAAATCTTTCACATCCATCCCATTATTCAGCATACCCATAAATGCAGTTGTGTAATGCAAAGTTTTCTCAATCGCAAAATGACTCAAATCATGAACAACAAAAAAATCATCAGAATGCATCCATGTTTCTGTGCCATTGTCCCGATGATACAAGATTATATGAGGTTTGGCTGTATTTTTTGTGATTCTTAATTGCACTGAAAATTATTTAAAAATATCATTAGCTATCACGATGCTTCTTGAAAGCGCATCGTGATTTAACCCTGTCAACAAATGCTGGTCATCAAAATACTCAATCATTTGTTCGGTATCCATATTACCAACCAATTCATCATCAGCCATCGGGCAACCGCCGATTCCTTTCAACGCCCCATCAAATCTTCTGCAGCCTGCTTTTAATGCGGCGTCTATTTTTGCCTTTCTGTTCATCGGTGAAGAGTGAAGGTGTACACCGATTTCATGAGCAGGCAACTTTTTGATCAGATAATCTGTGATTGAAAAAACCTGATCTGGTGTTGCTAAGCCGACTGTGTCGGCAAGTGAAATTATTTTCACACCCAATGTCACAATTTTATTCACCCACTCAAAAACTATTTTTTCCGAATAAGCATCACCGTAAGGGTTGCCAAAACCCATCGAAATATAAACAACAAGCTGTTTATTATTCCTCAGGCAAATATTTTGGATTTCTCCCACTCTTTTCAAAGATTCGGCAATGGTGCTGTTCGTGTTCCTGAATTGAAAAGTTTCAGAAACAGAAAAAGGAAAACCGAGATAAGAAATTTCATCATAAACCGAAGCCTCATCAGCTCCACGGACATTCGCAATGATCGCAAGCAGTTTTGTTTTTTGCGTATCAACTTTCAAACCTTTCAGCACTTCTTTTGTGTCCGCCATCTGAGGGATCGCTTTTGCAGATACAAAACTTCCGAAATCAATAGTATCAAAACCCACTTCGAGCAATGAGTTGATGTATTCAATTTTTTTTTCTGTAGGAATAAATGTTTTCCAGCCTTGCATTGCATCACGAGGGCATTCAATAAGCTTGATCTGTTGCATTGCGTATTATGATTTTATTTGCAAGCAACAACAATTCGCTTGTAAAACCATGAAGAATTTACGAATTTTTCCAGCGCACAATTTTCAGTTTGTGCATGATATTAGTGATTTGATAAATCAGATCTGTTTCGAACCAACGGCATGAATTTTTTGGTCGTCCTGGATATTTATGATGGTTATTGTGATAGGCATCTCCAATAAAAATAAAATCAATAGGGATTACATTTTTTGAAGTGTTGTTCATTGAAAAATTCACATACCCGAATTTATGCGCCCACCAGTTAATAATATTTCCCTGCAAAGCCGCCATGGTTATTGTGACTGGCAATAAAAGATACATCCACCATGCTGTAGCAAAACAAATATAAATGCTGATATATAGAATAATCCATACAGTCCTCGTGATCCAGTTGTGGGCAAAATTTTCGAATTGCTTCCATTGAGGCAGGTTCTTTGCAATATTTTCATTGACTGCAACTGCAGAAGTGTAATATTTCTGATACGTGTTCCTTGTTGCCACTAATAACATAAAAAAATTGGGCTCGTTATGTGGAGAATGAGGATCTTCTTCCGTATCTGTATGAATATGATGGATGCGGTGCATAATACCATAACAATATGGGCTCATATAAGATGAGCCATGTGCGAGAAAACATAAAATATAAAAAAACTTCTCTGACCTTCTGGGCATCACAAAATGATGATGCGCAGCATAACGGTGATGAAAAAACGACTGCATAAAAAAAGCAACATACCAGTGCAGTACAAAAAAAATGAAGATTATCATAATGCGGGTTTAGTAGCTAATCTTTGGCGAGAAAATTTTTTGCTTGGCAGTTTCTATTTTAGTTCTTAAGCTGTTGAAGAATATCAATCTTTCTTTTTCATTCACCACACTAATCGGGATTGATTTCGTACAGATCACGTCCATCGTTTTTTTCATATAGGCATTAAACTTTTCATTCGTGGTCATCATATAATTTAATATAGTATGGTTCAGATACGTGAAATGCTTGTTGCCGAGTTGAAGGATCTGCATATTATCTCCCATGATCAGTTCGTTAAGGTATAGATTAAATGGTGCTCCATTCGCAGTCGTCGGTTGTTGACCAAAAAAAAGTTTTACACCATACTCTGCCTGTAGTTCAATATGATCTAACATCTTCTGAATTTTTTCAAACAGACAGATCACATCGTCGTCTGACCGGAATGCTCCGGTAGCATGATAGAATTCTATTTGTCGCATCGTACTGGTAATAGTTTCCACATTCCATATTTCAGTGCCGGGTATAGTAGCAAAAGTTTTGCTCAGGTCTCTCCATACTTCATGATATTTACTATAATCATCTTTTACTGAAAACCTTGCTCCTTTCCATTCTTCATAAAACAAAATCGATTTCATAAAGAAGAAAGATTTGAAAGCTGCTATTTCCGGTATCAAAAAATAATAAAAGAAAGGAAATTCTTTTGCAAGGTATGACATGTGGTGTGGCTGATAGGTCTTTACTTTTCTGATAATTTCAAGACAAGACTGAAGCCATTTGTCGTAATTGAAATCGGTGTTATTAATCAAAGTTCCTGTGAAAACGTATGAATCGGAATTGAGCTGAAATAGATTATCGAGAGAAATTTTAAAATGCGAGCACAGCTTTTTGATTTCGTCAAAAGAAATCGGCTTCTCTCCTCTTATTCTTCTATATGCGCTGTCTGTGCTGATATTTAGGATATCTGCGATCTCGTCAACGAGCGAAAGATGCTGGGGCAAATTGTTTTTAATGTGCTGAAAGAAAACCTGCTGGCCGCTATCAGTATTTTCCATGCTGTTAGGTTTGGTAAAAATTGCAATTGGTTTAGGTTTCTTTTTGCAGTTTTCGCAATTGTACTAAATGTAACATCATTTTTTGCAAAAAACAAAAGTAGTTATCAGCGTGGCTGATCGCACACAGCATAAATCGCCACGAATATCAGCAAGACTGCAAAAATCGATTAGCACTCTCATTCGTGCGAATCTACTTTTGAATCGCAAACATAGTATAACCCAAAACTTAACACAATGAAACATCTAACTATCTTTCTCTTCATGATTATGCAAGCGTGGCAAATAGCAAATGCACAAGACAGCTTGCAAACCAAACCCGGCAGCTCTCTTATGAAGCATGACAAGACATACTCCATGTACCATCATGGCAAAGAATATTTTTTAGCAAAAAGCGATCATTATAAAAATGCCGCGCTGGTATTAGCAATTGCAGGGCCTGTAATGGGCATTTCAGGATATCTTGTATATACTAACAATAAAAATTACTCCCTGGATGGCACAGTTCATCAAACAATCAATACCGGATTTGGGGTAGTATTTGGTGCAGCCATGATAGTGGTAGGCTCATTAATGACATTAGGAAGCATTCCGCTCTTTGTAGCTTCGTCACATTACAAACAAAAAGCAATGAAAATATCAGCATTCATCAAATCGGAAAATTGCCCTCGGCTGGCGCAGGCAAATATGTCTTATAAGTTTTATCCTGCTATTTCAATTAAACTCAGCATATAGTTTGAATTCTGCCAGTGGCTTTTCTGATTTGTAGTGTGGCAATAATTCAACTTATTATGCACGGTATCAACTGAAGTAAGCTAGTTATAAATTCCCTGTTTATAATAAAAAGCAATAATTATAAGTTAGTACTTGTCATTTAAAACTCCTCCATCATTATGAAATCGCTAATCGCATTTCTTGTTTGTTTTATTTTCACAAACAAATTCACCATCGCTCAGCAGAGCGTGACAAATAAAAATTTGGTCTTAAGTGCAAATAAAATAGCGAGTGGTTTGAATACAAATTTTCTAATGATCAACGACAGCATTCCATTAAAAAAGAAAACCCTGGAAAAATCAACTACTAACTATCTTATCAAAGGCAAAAAGTTTACTACCGCAGGGTCAATACTTCTCGGCATTGGTTTATCAACAGCAGCAATAGGCTTTTTTGGATCGCTGCAGACCAATAATTTTGATTTCCTTAGTACAACAAACGGAGAAGGGTATTTTCTTGTGTTGATCATGGGAATTGCGACCACAGTCTCTGGCGTAGCTGTTTTGAGTACCGGTGCCCATTACAAAAAAAAAGCTGCTCTGATTTTTAATAATGAAAATATTTCTCAGGCTTTCCATGTTCCTGTCAAGGCAAATATATTTTCAGTTGGAGTTTCTTTCAGCTTAAGATAAATCGCAACAAAACAAAATCTAACCCTGAAGATGAAAAAATCACATTCTTTGCTTCATTGCTTCATATAGAATAATGCCCGCAGCAACAGAAACATTCAGCGAATCGAAATTAACAGCCATGGGTATCTTAAAATGCTCATCGGCAGCTTTGCTGATGTATGGCTGAACACCATTGTCTTCACTGCCCATTACAATGCAGGAAGGTTCGGAAAAATCAAGTTCAAAAACTTTTTTGGCTGCATTCATTTCACTGGTGAAAACTTTAATGCCATTTAAATGCAATGTATCCACAGCTTTCAATAAACTATTTACCCGACATACATGAATTTTTTCCAACGCACCTGCTGATGATTTCATTGCTTCTTCATTTAATGCACCAACGCCTTTGTCGGGAATAATCAATGCCTGAGCACCACAACAAAGAGCGCTTCGTGCAATAGCGCCGATATTTCTTACATCAGTAATTCCATCAAGCATTACAAACAAAGGAGCTGAGCCTTCGGCGAGAATAAAATCAATCACTTGCTGAAGGTTCATATACTGTATCAAAGCTGCGAAAGCAACCACCCCCTGGTGATTTGCTCTTGTCAAACTGAAAAATTTTTCAGGAGGCACCTGTTGGATGGGGATATTATTTTCTTTCGCAAGTTTTCTGATTTCTCCTATCGATTCGCCACTGACATTTCTTTGGAATAAAATTTTATCGATACCTCTTCCTGAAGTGATTGCTTCTATCAAAGGTTGACGCCCTATTATTAATGATGATTTGCTCACAATGATTATTTAACCAGCCGGCCATCTGCCAGCATTAATTTTATTTTTTGAATGGCTGCAATTGACATCGAATCTGTTATCAAACTTTTTTCTACCATCTGATAAGCTTCTTCAAAGGGTATTTTTTTTATGACCAATTGTTCTGTTTCTTCAGGTATGGGCGAACGTTGCTCAAGATCCTGAGCAAGAAAAATAATTGATAGCTCGTCTGTGACCGAATTTGAAAGATGCATCGTCAATATTTGCTCCCATTTGCCGGCAACAAGACCGGTTTCTTCTATCAATTCTCTTTTTGCAGATTCAATTGGAGAGACGTCAAGTGCGCCACCACCTTCGGGTATTTCCCAACTGTACGCATTGAGAGGGAAACGATATTGCCCGACTAAGTAAACGTTGAAATCTTTATCAAGCGGCACAATGCCTATTGCAATTCCTTTGAAATGAACCTTGCCATAAATCCCTTTTCCGCCGCCCGGATTGATAATATCAAACTCGGTCAGGCTTATCCATGGATTATCATAAATTTTTTTCTCTGAAAGAACCTGCCATGGATTTTTATCTTCATTCATATTCAAAAATAAAAAAACCTCTCTGATGAGGAGAGGTTTTTCTGAAAACATTATCAAACTATTTTATGCCAAATGCTTTTTTAACTTTCGGAACGTAATCTAATTTCTCCCATGTAAATAATTCTACTTTCTTTTTAATTGTCTTTCCATCAGGAGAAACAAAGGTTTTTTCAATCACTTCCGGCTTGCGGCCCATATGGCCATAAGCTGCTGTTTCGCTATAAATCGGGTTGCGCAATTTCAGGCGTGATTCAATGAAATAAGGGCGCATATCAAATATCTCTGCAATCTTTTTTCCGATTTCTCCATCAGTCAAATCAACTTTTGCAGTGCCGAATGTATTCACGTTGATAGAAGTTGGTTGAGCAACTCCAATAGCATAAGAAACCTGCACCAACACTTCATCAGCAACACCCGCAGCAACGAGATTTTTCGCAATATGCCTTGTCGCATAAGCTGCAGAACGGTCAACCTTGGAAGGATCTTTGCCGCTGAATGCACCTCCACCATGAGCACCTTTTCCGCCATAAGTGTCAACAATAATCTTACGACCAGTTAACCCAGTGTCACCATGAGGCCCGCCAATCACAAATTTCCCCGTAGGATTGATGTGGTATTTTATTTTGTCGTTGAAAAGGTGAGCGTATTTTTTATACTTCGATTTTACTCTTGGTATCAAAATATTGATAATATCTTTTTTTATCTTCTCCTGCATTTTTGCTTCCGTGTCAAAATCATCATGCTGTGTTGAAACAACAATCGCATCAATTCTCACAGGTTGATTATTGTCATCGTATTCAAGCGTCACCTGGCTTTTTGCATCCGGGCGAAGATATTTTATCTGTTTATTTTCTCTTCTTAACGCTGCTAGTTCAATCAAAATCTTATGAGCCAGATCCAGTGCAAGCGGCATATAATCATCAGTCTCATTGCTTGCGTAACCAAACATCATTCCCTGATCGCCTGCTCCTTGTTCTTCCTTTTTCTTTTTATCAACTCCCTGGTTAATATCTGAAGACTGCTCATGAATGGCAGAAAAAATGCCACATGAGTTTGCTTCGAACATATATTCGCTGCGTGTGTATCCTATTTTGCGGATAACACCACGGGCAATTTCCTGCACGTCGAGATATGCTTTAGACTTTACTTCTCCGGCAAGCACTACCTGACCAGTAGTAACAAGCGTTTCGCAGGCAACTTTTGATTGAGGGTCGAAGGCAAGAAAGTTGTCAATAAGAGCATCTGAAATCTGGTCAGCCACTTTATCCGGATGGCCTTCAGAAACACTCTCGGAGGTAAATAAGTAAGGCATGTTGAAGAATAATTTATTTGATTATAAATAAAAGGAAATTAAAATTTTACGCCGCAAAGATAATAGCAGAAATGGATTTTGAAAACATTGAGCTGCTTTTATGAGCATTAATTTGCTGATTGCATTTTTTATTTAGCAAGATCATTATACAGTTGCAGATATTCCGACAAATCAGACTCTGCATTGAAATGAAGCACTTGCTTGCCACGCACTTTATGGAACTCTTCTGCCAGTTTCTTATCAGTTTTTTCTGCTCCAAAAGTGATTGCGTCTGCATAAGTAGCACCGCCACGGAACATAGCCGTATTCGTAGCATCTTTAAATGGTGCAAGATCCTTGTCTTTGATATTCGCGTGCACATTTGCAATCTTCAGGAAATTAGCACCTAGCTTTTCTTTAAATGTATTCTGCCCAATGGTGAAAACTGTTTTTGCATGAGCAAACACAGGTTCTTTTTTATATACTGTTTTCACGTAAAGAGGAATAAGCCCTGTCATCCAGCCGCTGCAATGAATAATGTCCGGAGGCCAGCCAAATTTCTTCACGGTTTCCAAAGCTCCTTTGCAAAAAAACACGGTTCTCAAGCCATTATCATCATACCATCTTTCATTCTCATCATTGAAAATGTACTTGCGCTTGAAAAGATCTTCATTATCCAGAAAATAAACCTGCAACCGCGCATTAGGGAGAGAAGCAACCTTTATTTGTAATGGATAATCGTCATTGTCAACCGAAACATTGATGCCCGATAAACGAACCACTTCGTGAAGGCGGTGCCTTCTTTCATTCACCACACCAAAACGCGGCATAATACAGCGGACTTCAAAATTGTTATCGTTGGACTTTATCGCCAGTTTATTCACTGTTTCCGCAAACTCAGTAAGCTCTAAATAAGGAGACATTTCGTTGGCAATAAATAAAATTCTTTTCTTTGTCAGCATTATTGAACTAGATTAATGATAAAATGCTCTCTGCGAAATAGTTTGCAAAGGTAAGGTATTTATTGGAAATTAAGACCTGTAGCCACTTCGCAAGCGTTAAACTTATAAAAAGATGGTTTTATTCAAAAAGGCTGACGATTTGCGCCATTATCTCGAACAGAAAAAAAAGCAGGGGTTAAATGTAGGATTTGTGCCAACAATGGGTGCATTGCACGCGGGGCACATCTCACTTATTACTACTGCAAAAAGCATTTCTGATATAACTGTCTGTAGTATTTTTGTGAACCCCACTCAATTCAACGACCCAAAGGATTTTGAGAAATATCCGTCAACCATTGAGCAAGACATTTTGTTTCTTGAAAAGAACAAAACCGATGTGCTTTTTCTTCCTTCAGTTCAGGAAATTTACCCTGATGGTTCAGCAAATCTTGAACATTATGATTTAGGTTATCTCGAAACTATTTTAGAAGGGAAATATAGACCGGGACATTTTCAAGGAGTTTGCCAGGTGATGAGCCGCTTACTAAAATTGGTTATGCCGCAGCATTTGTTCATGGGGCAAAAAGATTATCAACAGTGTATGGTAGTGAAAAAACTGATTGAGCTAATCAACCTTAAAACTATTTTTCACACATGCCCAACAATGAGAGAAATTGACGGCCTCGCGATGAGCAGCCGGAATATGCGATTGAATGAAGAAGAAAGAAAAAATGCGGTAGCCATTTATGAAGCACTCATCTATATTAAAAAAAATATCAGCAGCATAACAATTGACAAATTGATTGAGCACGCAAAAAGCATTCTTGAAAAAAACAATTTCAGGATTGATTATGTTGAAATCGCCGATGCTGGGACATTGCAATTAAAAGATGCTTATAGCGGAAAAGAAAAATTAGTTGCATTAGTTGCGGCATTTCAAAATCAGGTGCGGCTTATCGATAACATGATCATAAGCTAATGAACCGAACTCAAAACAAATTGTTAGTTGTATTATATTGATTTTTTCATCTAAAAATTTATATGGAAATAGAAATCCTGAAATCAAAAGTTCATCGCGCTGTTATTACTGAAGCAAACCTGAATTATGTAGGCAGTCTCACACTTGATGAAGATCTGATGGATGCTGCGAATTTGATTGAGAATGAAAAAGTGCAGGTAGTGAATGTAAATAATGGCTCGAGGATTGAAACATATCTCATCAAAGGTAAACGCAACTCCGGTGTTTGCTGCCTCAATGGCCCTGCTGCAAGACAAGGCGCAGTCGGTGACATTGTGATTGTGATTTCCTATGCCACCATGGATTTTGAAGAAGCAAAAAAATTTAAGCCAAGAATTATTTTTCCAAAAGAAGGCAATAAAATTTAATGATGAATAAATGCCTGCAGCTTGCTAATGCCTTTATTTGTTGCTAAATTGCCCCGCACTTATGAACAAAAAGCTACTCACAATAATTCAATATGTTTTTTTCGCTGCCCTCGCAGCGTTTTTTGTGTGGCTTAGTTTGCGGGGGCTCGACAGAAAAGGGTGGCAGCAATTAAAAGATGCACTTAACAGAGCGCATTATTGGGTACTCATCCCCGTTCTGTTTTTTTTATTATTAAGCAATTGGCTAAGGGCTTTGCGCTGGAAACAATTGATTGAGCCGATGGGATACAGCCCATCCAGATTAAATTGTTTTTTTGGCGTGCTGATCGGATATTTTGTGAACCTCGGTGCACCAAGGCTTGGCGAAGTGATGAAATGTACAGTGCTGGCACGATATGAGAAAGTGCCTGCTGAAAAATTGGTCGGGACAATCGTTGCAGAAAGAGCTTTCGATGTAATTTGTCTGGCAACAGTTTTCGGGCTTGCATTTATTTTTCAGTTCGACATCCTGCAATCATTAGCTTCAAAATATATTTTGCCTGCTTTCCAAAATGCAAACGGAAAAACTTCTTACCAAAAAATAATGCTTCTCGCAGGAGCTGCAATAATTTTGATATTATTGGCAAAGTTCTTTTTGAACAGGTTTGGCCATATCAACATCGTTCAAAAAATAAAAAACATTTTGATTGGCGTTTGGCATGGCTTGACAAGTGTGAAAGATGTAAAAAACAAACCTCTGTTTTTTGTTTACACAGTGATGATTTGGGCGCTATATCTGGTGAGCACATGGTGTGGCTTTTTTGCGATCAATGAAACCAGTTCTTTAACCATGAGTGATGCACTTACCGTGCTGGCTATGGGAAGCGTGGGCATGATTGTTTCTCCTGGAGGAATTGGCTTATACCCATTATTAGTACAGGAAACGGTTACTTTTTATAATGTGCCGACTGATCCGCCTATCGGACAAGCGCTCGGATGGTTATTATGGTTTGGTCAGTTTATGAACTTTATCATTTTTGGTGTCGCAAGTTTTATTTTATTGCCACGCATAAACAAGAAACGAAATGAGGAACCCGCAGATAATACAGCAAAAAATTCTTGATCTTCCAAAACTGCAGCAGCAGGTTAGCCGCTGGAAATTTTTAAAGAAATCAATCGCATTTACCAACGGCTGTTTTGACATTCTTCATCAGGGCCATATCGCTTCGCTCTCGCAAGCAGCGGCTGAAGCTGATTTTTTAATTGTTGGTGTGAATGCAGATGAATCAGTGAGAAAATTGAAAGGCGAGCATAGACCAATTAATGATCAACATTCAAGAGCAATTTTATTAGCATCTTTATTAATGGTGGATGTTGTAATTATTTTTGAAGAAGATACTCCGCTGAATCTGATCAATGCAGTTTTGCCGGATGTTTTAGTGAAAGGCGGCGATTATACCATTGAAGAAATTGTTGGTGCAAAGGAAGTGATTGCAAATGGCGGAAGAGTTGTTATCAATTCAATTGTTCCGGGGTTTTCAACAAGCGGGCTGATTGAGAAGATACATAGGCTTTGAGGTGAATGGTCAATGGTGAATAGTGAATATGCAAACCTTAACTTTCTAATTCCTCATTCCCTAACCTCTGTACATTCTTTCAATTTCTATCACAAAAGTTTCAATTTGTTTGTCTTCTCCATTGGCATCATAAGGCTGTTTTAAACTGCTGCCAAAGAAGAATGCAACAGTTTGCCAAAAACGCGCATTGAAGCCACCTTTATATTCCTTGATAATATCGTAGCAGTTATTTCCTGTTTGCCGGTTGATGAGTTTCATTAAGACCTTTCCCTGATAAACGGACAAGTTGGTGAGCGGTTCTGTAAATTCTTTCTTCAATTCTTTTTCGCGTGATTTGACATATTCTTTCTTTTCGTTTTCATTCGTCATTTTAGCCATCTTCAGATTCATGTCGTTCATGATGGCGCCGGCTTTTTTTGCATAGGGATAAGTCACGTACACGGCATTGCGAAGCCTTGTCCATTCTTCCAGTCTTTTTCGCATGGCAACAGGCATCGGCGCAGTCACCCAAACCATATTCAATGTTCTCGATGGGATAGTGTCGCCTTCGTACACAATCATTGGAACTAACAATGTATCATTTTTTCCATATCGTGAAGAAGCCTCAGGAGCAAGTGATGTTGTTGGCTGCTGCGCAAAACAAATCTCCTGTGCCATCACAAAAAGGACGGACAAAATCAGGATGAACGTTTTCTTGTTTTGCTTCTGCTGCATAATTGAAAGCTAAAGTAAATAAAATACCCAACTATTCATACTCAGAGACAAGAGAAGTAACCCAAACGCTGGCGAGCGATTTTTTATTTTAACCTTGATTTAGGGAATCATTACAACTACTTGAACTTCAGATTCAGCGAAATCATATCTGCTGCCAGATTGGTTGTTTGCGCATAATGAGAGTAGCGCAACTCGAGCACACTCAGGCTTTTTATTAACACGCCTTTCGGCGGTGCTAATCTGACTCCGAGACCAAACGACTGTGCAGAAAAAGCTGCCAGTGCATAATTGCTCGTGTAATATTGGTCTTGAGAGGAATGCCCGAGATAAGGTGCAAAATAAGTCACAGCTGTTTGAACATAATATCTGTAAAAAGGCGTGAGCGAAAAGAATGGTGTGATTTTCACCGGTACTTCAAGGCTCGCTGTGTGCGATTTCAATCCCCAGTTATCGATATAAAAACGATAATATCCACGAAGAATGATATTATCACCCAGAAAATAATTCAACCGAAAACCAATTGGCAATTTGAATCTCTGCGATGGCAGATTTTCAACTGTGTCTTTTCCATCATTGAAATAAACACGGTGAAATGGCAATCCAAGATATCCGCTTTGATAAACCAAGTCCATCACAATGCTTGCCTGCATGCGCTCATTAATGACTTGCGAAAATGAAAATTCTGCCGTATAAGTATCTCTCGGTTTAGATGGAATCATTGTTCTTGCTTTACTGATAACCTGACCACTGCCGTTATATACAATTGCTGTTGTGTGACCACTCGCAGTTGTAACATAGACTACGCTATCAGTTGTAGTAGTTGTCTTTACTGAATCAACCGAAGGAAATTCAGACGGCCTGATCATTTTTATATTATCAAAGTAACCTGTGAGCTTTATTCCGAACTCACCGTTGTTTTTTGTTTTTTTTGAGAAAGAAGTATTCAATCCGATGGAGTGATAATAATTATGCTCTGCAGAATAATATGCGCCTAATCCAAACTCAGTTCCTTTCTTTTCATTTTCGATTGTCCAATCGAGCGTAGGATAAATTCTTGTTCCGTTATTTCTTGCTTTGCCATTAGAATCAACATAGGCCTGCGAAGCTGCAGTGTGATAATCGACTCCAACGCCGGCAGTCAGAGAATTTTTTCTTTGTTTCCCATCCCAGCTCACAAATTTTAAATCGATGCCATTCGCCAAATCGGTAACGTTGCCAATTCCCTTGCTGTCTGTTCTTCCACCCATTACCGCAGATTTATCGGCAGTCTGATTATAATAACTCGAAACAATATTTACTTCATCCAATTTTAATTTCTTTGGCTTGAATGTAGAAGTATCTTTTGTTGATACTTGCGAGAAGGCATGAAGCAGCATCAAATACATTCCAACAACAGTAAGGCAAATCTTTCTCATGTAAGTGTCTTTCTTAGGTAATTAATTTTGATTGCACTAATTCAATCGGGAACATTGATCTTATCTACACATCAATTGCATCCGCAGCCACCGCCGGTCTTGCCGCCATTAGCTCCCGATGAGCCTTCGCGGTATGATTGTGCGCTGAGCTCTGTCTTTTCTACTTTTCTATTTGAGAGCGTCATTTCAGAATCATTGATGCGACTTTTTTGATACTCTTTCACACCTGCGCACGACACAAGCACAATGCCGGCGAGCGGAGCTGCGCAAAAAATCATCAGGTTTTTTCTTTTCATAATTGTGTTTAGTTAAAGTGAATATTATTGGATTTATAAACAATGTCATCATCATCCACAATAATTGCTTCCATGTCTTTTATCTGATTAATCATATCAAGCCCGGCATGAATGCCCATAATCATCACAGGCGTTGCCATCGCATCAGCGATTTCTGCATTTGTACTTATTATCGTCACGCTTTTAATTCCAGTAACAGGCAATCCTGTTCTCGGGTTGATGGTGTGAGAATATTTTTTTCCATCAATCATCACAAACTTTTCATAGTTGCCAGAAGTCGCAATTGCCATATTCGTCACATTCATGTAAGAAAAAATTTCACCGGCTGAGTTTGGGTTCACTACACCAATTGTCCATGGTTCGCCATTCGGTTGATAGCCCCAAACAGTTAAATCACCTGAAGCGTTCACGATACCACTCTCCGCTCCCATTTCAATCATCACTTGCTTTGCTTTTTCTGCTGCGTAACCTTTTCCGATTCCGCCAAAACCAATGCGCATTCCTTCTTCTTTCAAAAACACAGATGAATTTTTTCTGTCGAGAATAATGTTTCTGTAATTCACTAACCGAACCATTTTCTTCGCAGTCTCTTTATCTGGAAGCGATGTCATGTTCGTATCGAAATTCCACAAGCGTTTATCAACAGAACCATAAGTGATATCAAATGCACCTTGTGTGATATTTGAAATTCTGACAGAGCGTTCAATAATATCAAATGTTTCTTTGCTCACTTTCACAGGTTGAATACCTGCACTTTTATTGATGAGCGCAGTCTCACTTTCTTCATTAAATGTGGTGAGCAATTTTTCGATGCGCTGAATTTCGAGAATAGCAGCATGTATACAGCCATCTGCCCAAGCCTGGTTTTCCGCAATCACACTTATCTGAAAGCGGTTGCCCATCAGCTTTAGCGCCCTGCTGAAAACAGTTTTATTATCGACAATATTATCTATCTCCGTAAATGCCATTTCTAATTTCTATTGTAAAATTTTCAGGAGTTTCACCTGGCAATCCATCCCACTCTTTCAGCACTTTTCCATCGGCATTTAATAAAACCGTATATGGAAATTTTCCTTGTGGGTTATATTTATCTGCCATTGCATTGTTCAGTTTCTGTTGTTCTTTTGTCAATTGGTTTTTTTTCATGCGGGGAAAGTCTGCATTCACCATCACAAGCTCAGTATCTGCCATTTGAGCAAATACAGCATTATCAAAAATTTCTTTGTGCATCCTGATGCACGGTCCGCACCAATCCGATCCGGAAAAATTCAGGAGAATATGTTTGTGTTCTTTTTTTGCAAGCTGAATGGCTTCATCAAGATTGTTGTGCCACGTAGAAGCATAAGCTAACAGCCCTGAAATAACAAGTATTGATTTAAGCATGTGAACCAGCGTTATTGTTTTAAACAATAATTGATAATAAAGATTAATACGAGCCTTTTTTCAAAAAGGTTGTCAGGAGGAGAATGATAAGGTGTTAATTGTTCGCAAATACGATTGATTATTCAAATTATACGCTGACCATCTTCATTTTTGCACGCCGCACCATGCTCATGATAAAACCAATAATCATGATGATAGTGCCAAGCCACAAAATATTTATCTGCGGGAAAACATACACCTTTAATGATATAAAAGGCACTAAAGATGAAGACTCTTTCACACCTATCTGGAGTTTATTATCAACTACTCCATTAATAATGATTGCAAGATTTTGCGCAAACACAGTATCTGCAATTACATGCATGCGATTATCTTTTACATAAAAAGCAGGAGTCGATTTATAGCGCATGCTGTCTTTCGAAATAACAGTCAGCTCAGCCATCAGTGCCGTATCATTTGGCGTGAAATGATATTTCTGATTATTCGGATTTTGAACTGTTCCGTCCAGAATAATATATCCATCAGAATAAAAAACAGTATCGGTTTTTGAAATCGCATGCAATTTGAATTGGGCTGTATCTTTTTGTTTTTCGAGATTGCTCGACGCATTGATGTAAGAAAAAATATCGCGGTCCCAGTAGTGATGCTTGTCAGGATTTGGCGATACTCCAGCCATTCCTTTTGTATTTTTTATCACGTCAGGATACAAATGAAATTCTTCTCCATTTTTTTTATCCTCCAACAAAATGTGATAATAACTAATGTCGCCTGTTCTGTTGGTTGAATCATCGCCTGTGTAAGTTGCCCAATATTTCCCCATATCAGTTTTGATATTTTTCAGCAGCGTGATATTTTCTAATGGATTTTTGTCTTTGTCTTTTGGGTCAAACGGAAGATTTATGCCAGTAGTGTTATATGAAAGCAATTCTTTTTTTGAAGTGGAAATTAAAATCCCAACGAGCATCAAACCAAAACCGACATGAGCAACAGATGCACCGGCTGCTTTTATTTTTCCATTCATTCCAGCCCAGATATAACCTGCATTTGCAATAGCAGCATACACTCCGCCAAACAATGCGAGATGAATTGCTGTCAGAAATCCTACTCCATATTTATCGTAATGAATGTTTCCGAAAACACTTATAAGAATTGAAATGATAAGAGCGATGATTGTCGGCACAGCAATTTTTCTAATTAAATATTTTGGCGCAGTGTCTTTATATTTCAAATATTGCGTGATGGCTGTTAATAACCCAAGAATGATTGCGATGAAAATTTCAATGCGGTTATATGCGAAAGTATTGTCTTCACCGACCGACCAGTTTGTGCCGAAAACTTTATTGATAACCGGAAGCGATGTTGCGATGAGAATAAATATAGAAGAAAGAAATAAAACCAATGAACCAATGAACATCCAAAACTCTCTCGAATAAGTGCTTTCTTCCTTGGCAATATGAGGGATTGCTTTGTAATTTTTAATGAACAAATAAAAAGCAGGAAAAAGAAAAACAAGGATGAATAATATCAATTGAAGATTCATCCCCGAATCAACAAATGCATGAACAGATGAATCACCTAAAATTCCGCTGCGTGTTAAAAATGTTGCATATAAAATGAGCACAAAACTCATTATTAAAAAGAAATAAGTTGCACGAAGCGAATGACCTGTTGAATTGTAAACAACCTGTGTATGCAATCCGCCAATCAACACCAACCACGGAACAAGCGATGCATTCTCCACAGGGTCCCATGCCCAGAAGCCGCCAAAACTCAATGCTTCATAAGCCCATGCGCCGCCCATCATCACACCGGTGCCGAGCAGACATGCAGAAAATAATGTCCATGGTAACGCTACCTTTGTCCAGCCTCCATATTCCTTTTTCCATAACCCTGCAATGGCGTAAGCAAAAGGAACAATCGTTGATGCAAAACCAAGGAACAAAACCGGGGGATGAATAACTACCCAATAATTTTGCAGCAATGCATTAAAGCCTTGCCCGTCCTGCATTTGCGGGATGCTCAAATAATCAGGACGATTGAATATGGGCGCATTGCTGAATGCTTCCAATTGTCTTACTAATAAAAATGGATTAATACCAATCTTCGCATTTGAAACATAGATGCCTAATATCATTGTTGCCAAACAAAGCTGTCCAAAACTCATGACTGTCATCACCGGAGCTTCCCATCGTTTTGCTTTGAACATTAATATCAATCCGAGCACGCATTGCCAAATCGTCCATAATAAAAAACTTCCTTCCTGCGCTTCCCAAATGCATGCTAATAAATATTGAGTCGGCAATGTTTTGCTGGAATGTTCCCAGGCATAATTGTACTCGAAGTAATGATTTGAAATGATATAAAGAATCGTCGCAAAAATGGAGAACACCGAAAAGCAATCAAGCGCAAAAGCTGTTCTTGCTAATTTCTTCCAGCCATTTTCATCTTCAATATTTTTTGCAGAAGCAGATTTATAATATGCGATGGTGGCAACAAATGATGCAGCAAAAGAAAGTGTTACAAAAAAATGCCCGATTTTTCCGGGCAGCAGGTGCTCGCCAAAATAGTCCATGCTTGAAATTAGTTTTGGCTCAGGTTTTTCTTTGCCATGTTCGGGTCATCTTTATATTTAGATGGGCATTTCAAAAGAATTCCATCTCTGCTTGTTATCTCAAAAACATCGCCGCGCATTTTTCCTTTTAGCGTGATGCCTTCTGCTTTTTCAAAATCGTAAGGCTTTTCAAAATTGCAGACCACTTTAGCTTTGTTGCCCAATGTGTCTGAAATATGAAAAGCGAAATAGTTCGGGTTTTTTGCGGGGTCGTATTCCACACCTCCGGCATGGTCAACATTCACATAAAGCGTTACCGTTTTGCCATCTTTTTGCCTGGCGGAAGCAATGGTTTCATAAGTGGAAAGGCTGCCCATAAAGCTCACTAATGCAGCAATGGAAACAGCGATACAAATGAGGATGACAATATGCAGCTTCTTCATCAGTTAAAAATTTCGGTGCAAAGTTAGGTCAAAAACAATAAGTATTATAGAAAAAATGAACAACCTAAGACATGTAAATTCACCTAAGTTTTCTTGCATTTTCTTAGATGACTCAGGTGGTTAAAATTTTATTTCGTACTCGCCGCTCTGAAACTGAAGTATCATAGCAGCACTACTGATGAATGGAGCGTCGCAAGTAAAGCTGAAAAGAATTACCACTGCCCGTATAATAAAAAAAAGTATTTTCGTTGTGCCAACACTTTCTTTTTTCCTGTGAAATTCCTGCCTAACTTGCATGCCGCTTTTTAAAACCAAGCAACGCCCACTACATCATGGCAGACCTATCTCATTTCGACCCTAATGGGCCAAGTAACCCGCGCAATAATATTTTCGGATTACCATTCAAAGAAGACGATGCACGACTTGTGATTGTGCCGATTCCGTGGGAGGTGACGGTGAGCTACGGCTCCGGAACATCGCGCTGCACCGAACATGTTTTCAATGCAAGCATGCAGGTGGATATTTTCGATGCGGAATTTAATTCGGCATGGCGACAGGGTTTTTATATGCGGCCTGTCGATAGAAAAATTCTGATGAAGAGCGATTACCTGCGCAAAGAAGCAGAACTATATATTGATTATACTTCTAAGGGCGAAGCGCTGGAGAAAAATGCGTTCATGTGCAAGTCGATTAAAGAAATTAATGAAGGCAGTGCGAGGCTTAACGAGTATGTATATACGCAAACACTCGATTTATTGAATGCAGGGAAATTAGTGGCACTGCTCGGCGGCGACCATAGCGTTCCGTTGGGTTATATGAAAGCCATTGGCGAAAAGCACGGCGAGTTTGGCATTCTGCAGATTGATGCGCATTGCGATTTGAGAAAGGCTTATGAAGGATTTAAATATAGTCATGCCAGCGTGATGCTGAATGTGCTGGAAGAAATTCCGCAGGTAACAAAATTGGTTCAGATTGGTGTTCGCGATTATTGCCAGGAAGAATGGGATTATATATGCAACAGCCAGCATCGTATCGTAACGTATTTCGACAAGGATGTGAAAGAGCGCCAGTTTGAAGGACAAAGCTGGAAACACATTGCAGATGAAATCGTGAATCATTTGCCGGAGAAAGTGTATGTTAGTTTTGATATAGACGGTCTTGACCCGAAACTTTGTCCGCACACCGGAACGCCTGTTCCCGGCGGGTTTGAGACCGAACAGATTTTTTACCTCATCAAAAAAATTATCCAGAGCGGAAGAAAATTCATCGGTTTCGATTTGGATGAAATCGGCATCGGCGAAACTGATTGGGATGCCAATGTTGGCGCAAGAATTTTGTGGAAGCTGAGCAATTTGATTGTTGCGTCGAATGGTTAATTTCGCAGAAATTTTTGCGGATGAAGTATGACTATGTGGTAACTCTCAAAAAAAGCAGTGACAGACAGGTAGATGTTATTAGCATATTATTGTGCTTTCTTTCTATCGCCGCTTTTGCGTTCCTGCAAATCAACAGCAAACAATTCAATTATTTTTTCAGCATTGCTTCTTTAATCATTGCAGCAGGGATTATTTATAATTTGTTCTTTGCAAAAAAAGACAAATCTCCACGATACAGATATTTATTATTTCTTGCGGGCATTGTTTGGATGACGATGCCTTTTCTGCAATGGGCAGCTATTGCATTCTTCGCGCTGGCTTTTTTAGAATATCAGGCAAAGCATCCGCTGGAAGTTGGTTTCAGTAACGATGAAATTGTGATTAACACTTTGGTGAGAAAAAGATTTCATTGGAATGATTTGAACAACGTGATTTTAAAAGATGGATTACTGACACTTGACTTCAAGAACAATAGATTATTTCAGAAAGAAACTTTAGATGATGATGAACCTGATGCTGATGAAGATGAATTCAACGATTATTGTAAAGCGCAATTCAGGAAAGTAAAAGAATCGAATTTAAACATCGTGCTCAACAACTGAAAACTGCAAACTGAATACTGGAAACTATGCTCATTCAATCTCCATACATTCTCTATTCCGACGGAAAAGGAAATATTTTTGAAGACACTTCATTGTATGCAACCGGTCGCAGCGGCTGGGATGCTTTGCACATTCCAACAGAAGACTGGATTGAATTGCCGGATGGCGGTTCGTTATATGAATTGCCCGGTCGACGTGGGATAGGCATCGACGTTAGAACGGGTGAAATGAGGCTTTGCACAAAAGGTTTTGCTGTTGCAGCTTTTATTCCACCGGCGCATACAGGATTATATCTCGCTGCGTATGAAACAGAAAAAGATGCACCTACACTACCCTTATTTTGTTACACAGCAGTTGGCTGGCATGATCATAAATTTTTTGTTCCTGCTGTTCGAATTGAGCAGGATATCAGACAGGAATGTGCAGGATATGACAGCGATAAAATAAAAACAGGCGCTCATCATTTGCTGGAAGCTTATCCGCAGAATCGCTTGGTGAAACATTTAATGGAGAATTGCTGCATGACTTACAATTGTCCGGCGGCAAGAAATTTTGCATTGAGCAGATGGGAATGCCCGGTGCCCTCATCGCCTGCATGCAATGCTAATTGCATTGGATGCATTTCTTTTCAGCCACAGGAAGAATCAATTCCTTCTACACAAGACAGGTTAACCTTCAAGCCGATGGCTGAAGAAATTGTGGAGTTCACCGTTCCGCATTTGCAAACTGCGCCTTATCCGATTGTAAGTTTCGGACAAGGTTGCGAAGGCGAGCCATTATTAATGTGGGAAACAATCCGTGAATCGATTATTGAAATGCGCAAGCACACGAATCGCGGCAGCATCAACATTAATACCAACGGTTCAAAGCCCGATGCCGTGAAAGCCTTGTGCGAAGCGGGTTTGGACAGCATCCGTGTGAGCACCAATTCTGCGAGAAAAAATATTTATGAAGCTTATTATCGCCCGAACAATTATCAGTTTGAAGATATTATTGAAAGCCTCAAAGTAGTGAGGAGTTATGGCGGATGGGCTTCCATCAATTATTTTGTTTTTCCCGGAATGACTGATAGTGTTGAGGAATATGAAGCATTAAGGAAACTGATTATTGAAACCGACCTCACCATGATTCAGTGGCGCAATTTCAATATCGACCCTGATTGGTATTTGGGAAGAATCGGCGTTACTGAAACCGGAGAGTTTCTTGGCGTAAAACAATTGATGGAATTGATTCATGAAGAATTCCCCAAGGTAAAATTCGGATACTTCAATCCTTCGATGGAAAGAATAAAAGGGAATTTTGAAATGGATTTCGCGCATTGAGGATAGCCACAGATTACACAGAAAAGCACAGATAATCCTTCTGTGTAAATCCGTGTAATCTGTGGCAAAAAAATCTTCATTAATATTTCTTTCCTATCTTCCTTGCATGAATCCTAAACCGCAGCGCGGCGTTTATATCGGAATCTTATTAGCTGTTTTAACCACGCTCATTTGGTCTGGCAATTTTGTAGTGGCGAGGTCAGCGCGGGAACAAGTGCCGCCAATCAGTCTTGCATTTTATCGTTGGCTTTGTGCAACAATTATTATTCTTCCATTCGGCTTTCGAAAAATAATTGCTGAAAAAGAAATCCTGTTGAAGAACAAATGGTATTTGCTTTTTGCAGCTTTAACAGGCATTGCTTTGTTCAATACCTGCGTGTATGTTGCAGGACATTATTCATCTGCCATTAACCTGGCGCTGATTGGAACAACATCATCACCCATCATGGCTGTGATATTAGCAAGAATATTTCTGAAAGAAAAAATCACGTGGCTCCGCATTCTTGGTCTGGCGATTTGCATTTCAGGTATTTTGCTATTGATGGGAAAAGGAAGTTTCACCGAGATTATCAATTTCAGATTTTCATTAGGTGATGTTTGGGTTCTGCTCGGCGCATTTTTCTTTGCGATTTATAATGTGCTGGTGCGCAAAAAACCAACGGGCATTTCTCCGCTGGTTTTTGTTTCTACAGTGTTTACTGTCGGCACCATCATCATTTTGCCTTTCTATCTGATTGAAAAAAATTATTCCGCGCCGGTTCACTGGAACATGAATTTGTTCTGGATAATCCTATATCTCGGGCTTGGGAACTCGATCATTTCTTATCTCTGCTGGAATGCTGCCATCGCAAGACTGGGCACTGCACGTACAGCATTATTCGGAAACCTGATACCTATTTTCAGTAGCATTGAAGCTGTGATTCTTTTAGGAGAAAAGATAACGGTAATACATATCCTAAGCGCAGTGCTCGTTATAATTGGACTAATTATTGCTAATATGAAATGGCGAAATCCTCAAATAACTTAGCTTACTTCGAAACCTGATTACATGAAAAAAGCGATTATTGTCGGCGCTACTTCCGGCATCGGAAGAGAACTTGCCAGAATATATGCGGATGCCGGCTGGCTTGTTGCAGCAACCGGTAGAAGGCAGGATTTGTTGTACACGCTTCAGCTTGAATATCCCAATAATATTATCACAGAATGTTTTGATGTAACCAGCAGTGACAGCATCCCCCACATTCAATCATTAATAGAAAAACTCACCGGTTTAGATTTGCTCATTTATAATTCCGGATACGGCGATGTAAGCGAAACGCTCGACCTTGAGGTTGACCGCAATACGGTCGATACCAATGTAAACGGCTTTTTGGAAATCGTGAATTTTGCTTTCAATTATTTTGCGCAGCAAGGTCATGGGCAATTAGCAACCACTTCTTCGCTTGCGTCTATTCGTGGCAATAGCTATGCTCCTGCATACAGTGCCAGCAAAGCTTTTCAGAGTGTTTATTTTGAAGGGCTGCACATGAAAGCAAGAAAATTAAATGCGCAAGTTTATGTAACAGATATCCAGCCGGGATTTGTCGATACGAAAATGGCGAAGGGAAATGCAAGGTTTTGGGTAGCATCTCCGAGAAAAGCGGCAGAACATATTTTTGATGCGATTGAAAAGAAAAAATGGCGGGCTTATGTGACTGACCGCTGGTGGCTGATTGCAAAGATGATGAAATGGATGCCGGATTTTATTTATCATCGTTTTGGATGAATATGTCTGAACTGGGATTTGGGAAGATTTTTGGGATTAATGGGATTGAGAATAGAATCGGTTGTGCGTTGCCGTTAGTGAGGCTGAAGCTGAATAGAATTGTTGCCGTACAAGAGTGCGATCCACCGCGGCGGACAAGCTGCAAGGATGATGAAGAGAAAACAAATGCTGTTCTCCCAATAAAAACTAAAAGAAGAAAATCAAAGAACCAAGAAGAACGAATTTCTGAGAACTGGATACTGAAAACTGGCAACTGCAAACTATTATTAACATTTCCTCAACCTTCCTTTGGCAATTAGCAGGTAATTTGCATCGTTATCAGCAACAATCGATATTTTTGCATGGCAATTATGGCTTACACGATGGATAATTTTGAGTCGCAGAAGAACATGAAGGCTTCGGCATATACGCTCGCAATTTGCGTGGCGCTTGTATTGCTGCTTTTGTTCATCACGTGGACTTTGCCTTTGCCGCCACCCATCCCGCAGGAAGATGGCATTGAAGTGAACCTCGGCAACAGCGATAAAGGTCTCGGCACCGACCAGCCTTACCTGCCCGGAAAGCCTTCAGCGCAAGACCAGCAAAAATATACGCCGCCAAAAGTTGCAGCAGTTGTAAAAGAAGCGGTGAAAGATGTGGAGACGAATGATAATGAAAAAGAAGAAGCTCCTGTTGTAAAAAAACCACCTGTCACAAAACCTGATGCTACTAAGATTGAACAAAAAGATATCACACCAAAAGTCGTGAAAATTACAAAGCCTGCAGAAAATCCTGCTCCGGTGAAACCAAAGCCCAAAGCGGTTTTTAATGGAGTAAGTGGAACAGGAAACGGCGGCAATGATGCAGACAGTTATAAGCCCGGCGGCAATCAGGGCATTGCAGGTGGCAAAGGAGACCAGGGACAACCAGGGGGAAATCCGAATTCAAATAATTATACTGGTCCGGGCGGGAATGGCAATTCAGGACTGAAAATTAGCAAAGGACTCGAAGGAAGATATTTTGTCAAGACTTATAAGTATGAAGGAGACTTTAATGAAAGTGGTTTTGTGGCAGTCGATGTATTAATTGATAAAAGTGGGAATGTATTAAATGCAACTTTTCAATCCAGAGGCTCTACTCTTGCCGAAAGCTTTTATAGAGAAAAAGCAATCGAAATAATAAAAAAGTCAAAGCTAAACGCAAATCCTAATGGACCTGATGAACAGTCTGGAACTATTATCGTAAAATTCTCCGTAAAGTAAAATTTATTTTTTTGTCCTCGGCAACACTGCTACTATCAAACATCCTTGCAGCTTGTCCGCCGCGGCGGATCGCACTCTTGTACAGTTTATATTCTATTCAGCAATTGTCTGAACCACTGATTTTACGCGATTTTTCTGATTCTTCTGAAATGAAAGCTTGCAATCAGGTTAATCATTCAAATCAGATAAATCATGGTTCAGACATTTTGCTGTTGTTGGCGTCCCCGCCAACAACAAATAATCACAATCATTTTAGCATGTTGGCAAGGACGCCAACATGAGCGATAACGCCGACACGAGAAATAATTTCAAGCCATATGCAAAGGCGCAAATAAAAACGTTGCGACTTTACGTCTTTGCGAGATTACTTAATTTCGCACCCTATGAACTACGACCAGACCATTGATTATCTTTTCACGCGCCTTCCTATGTTTAGCCGCATCGGTTCTTCGGCAATGAAAGAAGGATTGACAAACGCTATTATATTATGCGAATCGCTCGGCAATCCACAAACAAAATTCAAATCCATTCACATTGGCGGCACTAATGGCAAAGGCTCAACGAGCCACATGCTTGCAGCTATTTTTCAAACAGCAGGATATAAAACCGGGTTATACACTTCTCCACATTTAAAAGATTTTCGTGAGCGCATCAAAGTGAATGGCGAAATGGTGAGCCAAAATTTCGTGATTGATTTTGTTGAAAAAATAAAACCGCTGATTGAAGAAATCAGCCCTTCATTTTTCGAGATAACAGTCGCCATGGCATTTGAATATTTTGCCGAGCAACAAGTTGATATTGCCATCATCGAAGTTGGTCTCGGCGGAAGATTGGACAGCACGAATATCATCACGCCGGAGCTTTCTGTCATCACTAATATCAGTTACGACCACATGAATATCCTTGGCGATACTTTGCAAAAAATTGCATTCGAAAAAGCAGGCATCATCAAAAAAAATATTCCGGTAGTTATTGGCGAATATCAAACTGAAACACATGAAGTGTTTGAACAAAAAGCCGCATCAGAAAACGCCTCATTGTCTTATGCAAGCCGGAAAAGATTTGTGGCAGAATGGAAAATGAATAAGCATGAACTGATCGCAGAAGTCACTTCTATTCATAATAATGATAAAGAATATCTGCATCTTGATCTGACAGGAATATATCAAACAAAAAACTTAGTAACAGTTCTGGAAGCAATTCATCTGCTGAAACAAAAAGGATGGAACATAACAGACACGCATATCCAAAAAGCGTTGCAACATGTAAAAAAACTAACAGGCTTGCATGGCCGCTGGGAAATCATTCATGAAAAACCAACAATAGCTTTAGATGTAGGTCACAATGAAGATGGCATTAAACAATTGCTTAAACAAATAGAGATAACCGACCATGAAGAATTGCATATCGTCGTCGGTTTTGTAAAAGACAAGGACATTGATAAAATATTATCGCTTCTGCCGAAGCATGCGCATTATTATTTCACCAAAGCGCAGATTCCCCGGGCGTTACCGGAAGAAGAACTTTTTAATAAAGCAACGGCTTTTCGATTGTCAGGTAGCTATTACAGTGATGTGAACACAGCATTGAACGAGGCCGTTTCCCGGGCATTACAAAAAGATTTGATTGTTGTTTGTGGCAGTGTCTTTATAGTGGGTGAAGTGGAATGGAAATAAAACAAAATAAATAACGTTTCAGTTTTGTGATCCATTTCTTTTATCTATGAACCCATTTTATTTTATGAAAAGAATGCTGTCTATAGCTTTATTAATGCTCTTTGCAATTACTTCATTTTGTCAAAAAAGATCTGCTGAAGAATATATGGCGAAAAGCAGGCACTTAAGAACCGGAGGCATCATTCTGCTAACAGGCGGGGCAGGACTGGCGGTTGCAGGAACCGTGCTCATCCTTGGCGACAAATCAAACCTGGAATATAATAGCAGCAATACACTTAGTTCAAGAACCACAACTGGCCTTATTTTGATCGCTGCCGGAACAGCTTCGTCGTTGGGAAGCATTCCGCTTTTTGTGGCTTCAAGAGCAATGCACAAAAAAGCAAGCAGGATCATGAGAGCATCCACTTATTTAAATATCGAACAGGTTCCAGATCTCAACATGATGGGAATGCATTTGCAACCATTTCCTGCAGCCGGCATAAAATTAGATTTTTAGCATCCATATATCTTACCAACAAGTAACTTCATCTCTGCATTTTCGCGATTCAGCAACAATGCCTTACTTTGCGCATCAAACTAACTGCCCATCGTCAGTCATTTTTTATGCTTCATGTTCTATCATACCAAATCGCAGACAGCATCGACATCAAATCATTCAGGTCTTTTTTCAAAGCCGAGCTTTATCACAATGATGCCGATGAGCTTTTTTATAAAACCAATCATGATGAGTTCATCTATGTTTTCAAATATGGCGTTGCCTGTTTTTTAAATTATAATGAAACACAGATTGGACAGTTCCTTCAATTAATTGCCCCGTTCTGTAAAAATTTATTTGAAGAACAGTTGAGCGAAGAATTTCAGATCGAGACCGGTGCTAAAGAATATAAGTTCGGCTATAACAAGATTGAGATTATAGAAGCTGACGTTGAAATATTCAGGCTCATTATGCTGAATGTTTCGCAATCAGTAGCTCTCGATTATTATTCGGAACAAACAAACAAGCTGCTTGAAGAAACAAATAATCATACCCAAATATTAGAGAAAAAAGGTAAGCTCGATATTTCCGGGCCTAACCTCACAAAATATATCGGCAAAACTCTCTATCTCAAAAACAGGATCTCTGAAAATTTGTACATTTTCGATTCACCGGATGAAACCTGGGAAAATGAAAACTTGAACAAAATCGATATCGGCCTGAAACGAACTTTCGATCTTCAGGAAAGGTTCAGGAATATTCAGGAAGGATTGGGCATCGTGAAAGAAAACCTGGAACTGTTCAAAGACATCATGCAATATCGAAACAGCAATCTGCTCGAATGGATCATCATCACTCTCATTTTCGTGGAAGTGCTGAATCTGTTTTTTGAAAAGCTGTTCAAATAAACCCGATCATCAACCCAAAACTTGCGACCACATAAATGAACGTCATCCATTTTTCATTCCTTAGCCTTTGTGGCCGTTCCTTAAAAATATTTTTTCCCCAGACTTTTCCAAGCAAAACAAATCTCGTAAACACTCCTGCTACTAACATGATGATAAGCGCATAGAACAAAGGCAATTTGCTTAGGTGTGAATGCTGAAAGACGCATTTGTAGCAGCCAATAATAGTAAAAACATTTAATGACAGGAGATAAGCTACAACAGCCATGGCACTGAAATCATCTTTCAGCAACATTTTAAAGCGGTAATACATGAGCGCAAAAAACTTAGCCATATTCTTCATTTTCGGATAATGAAAACCGGAAGAAGCAATACGTTGTCTTATTTTCTGATGCAGGCTAAGCCGTTATATTTTTTTTCAGAGAAAGCCGATGGTATAAAATTATTTTGAATGAGCGGAAATAAACGCAGCAGTTGATGAATTAATAATTTGATAAAGATTAATTAATGAATGCTCTGCAAAAAAATCAGCACAATCAAACTTCATAAAAAATTAATCTACAACATTCGCTTATCAATTGAAACTAAAATATTTTTAATGCAACAATAATTTCTAACTGCCTTCGGCTTTGCCTCGCCTGAATTGTATATTTTCTGATTGACCCGTTTCAAACTAACGTTGATACATATCCGTGAAATAGTGAGAGAGTAGCAGGAAATTTTAATTCAATCAACATCACGCCCTTTTGAAAATTTATGAAAAAGAATTTATATCATATTGATGAAATGAGGTTTCTCATTATTCATCTCATTCTTGTCAATCATTGGCTTTTGAATATTTACATGTCAAAAAGCAGCATTGACACAAGCCTCATTGATTTTTGGTTCGAGCTCACTTCACCATCTTTATCTCTCATTTCAGGCTATCTGTTTTTTTACAGAACAAAAGAGCATTTCGATTTCATTAAAAAAATAAAAGCAAGGCTTCACAGCCTGGTGATTCCATACATATTCTGGACTGTTACTTTCTTTTTTGTTTATTTTATTATGAAAGAAACTTACCTTAAAGTCTTTCACACAACTTATTGGTATGGCCCGATCTTATCTATCAATTTCACGAATTTTATTTCCGTGTTCGCCAATCCGCCGTTGATCAACTTTTGGTATTTGCAAAATCTGATCCTCATTATTCCTTTTAATTTTCTGATCTATTACCTCTTAAAAAACAAATACATTTTCTTCGCATTTTTTTGTTTGATCATTTTTGTGTATTCATTCCATCTCCTGAATATCTATTTTCAGCCAAGGTTTCTGCCTTATTATTTGCTAGGCTGTTTTTTAGGCTATCATGAAAAATATATTCCAAAAATTCATTTCAATAAAATAGCAACATTTGCATCATTGCCAGTATTGTTTTTTATTGCTGCTGAAACTTCGCACATTGAATATGAAGGTGTCTTTCAGATAATCGCCAAAATCCTGATTGTACTGATATTTCTTATTGCTATCTACAACCTGCTCGATTCAAATATGAATAGTTCGATTGTAACTTACCTCAGGGATAATAAAGTGTATTCATTTTTTCTGTTCGCGATACACATGTTCTTATACAGCATCGTACAGAGATCCTTATTAAAAATCGGCCTTGAACAATTTTTAGCCAATAAATATTACGCGCTTTTATTCAATATCCTTTCTTTCTCATTGGTGTTAATTATTGCCCTTAATATGGCCAGGCTCCTGAAATCAAGGTTTAGCAACTTTTACTTTTTTATTACAGGCAGATAATTGATCAAAAGCATTAAATAGAAGAATCTGGCATAAAGCTTTGTTTCACCCAACTTAAATATTATTTTTATTTTAATGTTTTCCCGTTGTTCCTTCTGGCATGAGAAGGAAATCGGATGAGCTACTGAAATTGCAACCCGTACCACATGACAAAAAGAAAGCTAGAGATCTTAGTTTACATTACACTCGTTCTTATTTTAGCGTGGTGCATGGAGAAAATGATATTAATAGATTAACCTTAAATGTAGCCTATCTATTCGCTACTGTTTCCAAAAACTTCACAAGCAATAACATCACACTTCCCGTAACATTTTTTATAACAAAGAAACTATTCGAAAAAAAATCTTTCAATAAATTTTGGGTAACTCAAAAGTTACATATATATTTGAGTAACCCAAAAGTTACCCATCAACAATAAATCAACATGAAATATCAGGTTTATTCATTAGCCACAGAGCTTCCAAAATCTCCGGCTGAAGTTTTCGATCACATCACCAACCATGTTTCAGAATGGTGGCCGGAACAATTTGAAGGAGATAGCTCTAAACTGAATGATGAGTTTGAATTCCGCTCGGGGGATTCACATTATTCAAAAAATAAGGTGATCGAATGGGTGCCAAATAAAAAAGTAGTTTGGCTCGTAACAGACAGCATTCGCAAAACAGATGGCTTTGTATGGACCGGAACAAAAATGATTTTTGAGATAACACCTAAAGGCAATAACACCTTGCTCACATTTACTTACGATGGTGTTGTTCTTGAAGATGAGCAGGAAAGATTAGCTCAGATATGTGATATGGTTATCAAAGAAAATTTATACAACAGCATAACTGCTACGAAATAAAATTTTAACCTAAGTAAGAATGGAAAATAAAAGTTTCACGACTAGCATCGAAGTTGCGCAAGCCCCGAAAGAAGTGTTTAACCACATTCTGGAAGTCCCAAAATGGTGGACCAAAGATTTTGAAGGCAGCAACACAAAACCCGACGATGAGTTTATTATTCACCATCCCGGTGCGCATTATTCAAAGCAGAAGGTAGTTGAAATTATCCCGGATAAAAAAATCGTTTGGCTCGTGACAGAAAGCACGCTTTATTGGCTCAAAGGAGATCAACATGAATGGACCGGAACAAAAATGATTTTTGAGATAAACGCCCAAAAAGGCAAGACAATTCTTCACTTTATGCATGATGGGCTTGTTCCGGAAAAAGAATGTTATTCAATGTGCAGGGATGGATGGAGCAAGGTCATTAATAACCATCTGTTCAATTTTCTTGCTACTGGCAAAACGATATAACCTATAAGCCGAAGAAGAGTAAAAAATTCGGTTATGCTTGTACGTTAGGTTTAAAAGCAGCTTTGCTTTCATTAATCAATACTTCAACTCAAAAAACAAAAAAGCCGTATAAAATATCTCGATTCAAGAATTTACACGGTCTTTAAAGTGCCCCGGAACGGAGTTGAACCGTTACTTCCGTTGCGGGAAACAGGATTTTAAGTCCTGCGCGTCTACCAGTTCCGCCACCGGGGCTAAACAAAAAATTCCACTCTTAATGTTCAGAATGGAATTTTCCTGAGCGGAAAACCGGGCTCGAACCGGCCACCTCGACCTTGGCAAGGTCGCGCTCTACCAAATGAGCTACTTCCGCATATTGTAATAAGAACTTTTACAGGACTGCAAAAATAAGGTTTGCAGTCTTCTTACAAAAATATTTTGCTAATTATTTATACTTAGGCGTGTATAAGGTGTTTCCTGGAACATTCACTTCAGGCTTGCCTTTGTAGCGGTGCGTATATAATCCATAACAGCCGCCTAATATTAAAGCAACCACGCAAAACACCTGAAGGTAAAAAAGGAACACTGATGAATTCACCCAGTTATAGGCGAAGTCTTTTAATTTGGGGTCTTTTAATTCCTGCGTTTCTTCCATAGTTTTTAATTGCACGGCAAAAATAATGGATAGATTTAAAAAATCAGCTTTTGTTTTGAACAATTTGAGCAAAAGTTTTTTTGCCCGCTACAAAATATTGCCACACCACACTCCGGTTCAGCCATTCGTTTGCCTTTCCTTTTTTAGAAACAGGAAAAACGCTTTCCTTTCTTTTGAACAACACCCATTTAATGAAAGCAAGATGCGCTTTCGTAACAGCAGTGAAATAAACTCCTTCTCCTGCCAAAAGCGATTTGACAGCAGAAACAGCATCCAGAAAAAAGCGAAAAGGAATGATCCAAAGTAATCGTGATAGTGGAAGATTTTTCGCCAGCATAATAAGGTTGTTGCGAAAGTTCAGAAAGATTTTTTTAGAACTCCCTTTTTTCAATGTGCCCGCTCCCACATGATACACCATAGATTTCGGGCATGCATACACGTTATAACCTGATAATTGCATGCGCCAGCAAAAATCAATTTCTTCCATGTGAGCAAAAAAATAATTATCAAAGCCTTTTAACTCATGGAACAATCCTGCACGCACAAATAATGCAGCTCCGGTCGCCCAAAAAATTTTTTCTTCATCATCATATTGCCCGTTGTCTTTTTCGCAAACATCAAACACTCTTCCCCGGGCAAACGGATAGCCGAGATAATCCATCCACCCTCCTGCTGCACCGGCATATTCAAACATTTCTTTATTGTTGTAAGAAAGTATTTTCGGTTGCACCGCTCCGATCGTTTTATCTCTCTCCATCAAATCAATTATCGGCTCAATCCAGTTTGGAGTGACTTCCACATCAGAATTCAGCAACACATAATAATCGCTCTGAACAGATTTCAACGCTTCATTATAGCCTTTTGCAAAACCATAATTTTCCTTCATCGAAATAATTCTGACAGAAGGAAAATTTGTTTGGACGAACTGCACGGAATCATCATCAGACGCGTTGTCAGCAACAATCACTTCTTTGTTGTCATAGCTGCTTTGCAAAACATACGGAAGAAATTGCTGCAGATAATTGCGGCCATTCCAGTTAAGTATAACAATTGCTACTTTTGGAGACACGTTGATTAATATGAGTTTTTATAGTTGAGGCACGATTAAAAACCGTGCCTCAACCTGCACCAAAAATAAGTGTTGTAGTTCAGCACGGCAATAATTTTATAAATTCACGCATGATTCATCCTCTGCTCAATTGGAGAACGCTCATCGCTATCATTGCTATTGGCATTGTAACAGGAACGATTTTCTATTCTCAATATCTCGCAAAAAAAATCGCAGGAGAAGAAAAACAAAAAGTGGAACAATGGGTTGCTGCAAGCAAAGCAATTATGAACAGCCCGGACCTCACGCTGCCAAATCTTATCCGCAATGAACAGCAATCGATTCCCATCATAGAAACAAATGAGAAGGACAGCATCAGTGGTTATGTGAACCTCGATAGCACCAAAGCTGCAAACGATAAAGATTATCTGTATCAAAAATTAAAAGATTTTAAATCAGAACATTTGCCGATTGAAATCAAACTCACGGATACTCCAGTTTATACAGCTAACAGATATTATTATGGCCATACTGTTTTGCTGGAAGAAGTGAGGTATTATCCGTTAGCACAGTTGTTTATTGTAGCACTGTTTATTTTCTTCACTATTTATTCCATCACTGTAAGAAACAAAGCAACACAAAACCAGCTCTGGGCGGGCATGGCAAAAGAAACTGCACATCAGCTCGGCACACCGGTTTCTTCGCTCGAAGGCTGGGTGGAAATGTTGAAAGAAAGCAACACTGACCCGAAAATTGTGAATGAAATTCAGAAGGATGTCGGCAGATTGAAATTAGTAACGGACAGATTTGGCAAAATAGGAAGCATACCAAAGCTGGAAGAAAAAGATTTGATTGCACAGGTTCAAAATATGGTTGACTACATCAAAAAAAGATCGACCGGCAAAGTGCATTTCACCATGAATTTGCATGACAACAAAGATGTGATCGCAAAAATATCTCCACCTTTATTTGATTGGGTAATTGAAAATCTTTTGAAAAATGCATTGGATGCGATGGAAGGAAAAGGAGAAATAAATATCGATATCATACAACAGGAAAAAGAAATTTTTATAGATGTGAGCGATACTGGAAAAGGCATTGCAAAATACAATCTGCAAAAAGTTTTCAAGCCCGGTTTCACTACAAAAAAGCGCGGATGGGGATTAGGGCTCAGTCTTTCAAAACGCATTATTGATGAATATCACAAAGGAGAATTATTCGTGAAACATTCAGAGCCCGGAAAAGGAACAACATTCAGGATTGAGCTGAAAAAATAAAGAGAAAGAAACAAGGGACAAGGAACAAGAATACAAGGCGCAGAGATAAAATATTTTTTCTACATTTGCACCCACCTCAACCGACGACTGAACACTGATGAGACACGACCGAATGCGGCGGTGGCGAAATTGGTAGACGCACTACTTTGAGGTGGTAGCGACCGAAAGGTTGTGAGAGTTCGAATCTCTTCTGCCGCACATTAAAAAATCGAAGCAAATGCTTCGATTTTTATTTTATACGATGCTTAAAAATAAATTCTGAGAATTAATCTGCACGTTTATATCTCACCAGATAAAGAAGCGTATTCTCAAATGTTTCAAATGAAGAAGGATAACTTTCGCCGCCAAGATTATAGCAGGTTATCATGTCTTTGCCATCGAATTTATAAATGCACTTGAAAGTTTTTCCTTTATTAGGCCCGAAGAGGCTGATAATGTTCAAAGCTTTCGGATCAGAATCAGGAACCAATTCAATCATGCCGCTATCAATCACTTCTTTTTCGATCAATTGATAGGAAGTTTCATCAATATCGAGCATCATGTTCTCGAAAGCAGCCACAGGCAAGGCTTTTCCGCCAAGTTCTGCTTCTGCAATCTTCCATTTTCCTGTAATTTCCATCACCTAATTTACAGTTTTTTTAGTGTTTTATTTGCAAGATAATTCCCCATCTTTGCACATGTAATCCAGAAAAAAAGATGCTATGAAAAGATTTCTGTTACTTGCTATCCTTGGTTTCTTCACAATGATCTCGTTCGCACAATCACATGATCTGAATGTTCATGGAGAGAGTGGGAAACTGTACCTGATGCATAAAGTTGTCGCGAAAGAAAACTGGTACAGTGTTGGCCGCATCTACAATATAAGCCCTAAAGAACTTGCTCCTTTCAACGGGCTAACACTTGAGCACCCACTTGGCATCGGGCAGGAACTAAAGATTCCTTTAAACAATAATAATTTCTCACAGGACGGAAAGAAAAATCCTGATGAAACTTTCGTTCCTGTTTATCATACTTTGCAATCCAATGAAATGCTTGCTCATGTGAGCAGCACTTATAATAAAGTTCCCGTAGAAAATCTGGAGAAGTGGAATAAAATAAAAAAAGATGGAGCTCAAGCAGGAATGAATTTGATTGTTGGTTACATCAAAGTAAAAACTTCATTGTCTTATCTTGCAAGTGAAGGTGCTAATAAAGTGGATGAAGTTACAGAAACAAAAACAACAAATGTTGAAGAAAATCCTGTTGCAGCAAAAGTTGAAAAAAAGCCACCCACAGTTGTTGAAAAACCTAAACAGGAAATAAAGCAAGAGACAAAGCCTGTAACAACACCTCCATCTACGAATACTCAGCCAAAGGCTGTTTATACTTCCAGCACATCAGCAAATACCAATCGCCTGAACGGCGGATATTTTAGTGCTGATTTTTCCGACGGCGGAAGCAAAGCCAGCGGCACAGCCGGAACGTTTAAAAGTTCCAGCGGCTGGAACGATGGAAAATATTATTTGCTCATTAATAATATCCCTGTAGGCACAATTGTGAAAGTGATCGCTCCTGCTACACAAAAAAGCATTTATGCCAAAGTGCTTGGCCAATTGCCCGACATGAAAGAAAGCGAAGGATTACTCCTGCGCTTAAGCAATGCCGCCGCAAGCGAGCTCGCTGAACCGGAAGGGAAATTTGGAGTGCAGGTAAAATATTGAAATAGTTAAGAGTTCAAAGTCGGGAATTTTTCAACTCTGAACTCTTAACTGTGAACTCAGAACTCAATTAAAGTCATTCTCATCAAAATCCTGATCAGTACTGTAAGTGCCGCCAAGATTCACCATTGAGCCGATTAAATCTTTGAACTCAATTTTTCCTTCCACAATTTTTTTGCTGATCAAAGAGTAGGCTGCCAATCCGTGCAGCACGAATTCCATTAACAATGCGGTTTCTTTTTCATTTGCATGCTTGAAATATTTTTTGATGAGCGGATGCAGTCCATCAACTTTATATAGTTGTTGAATTTTCTCTTCATCTTTTGTGTTGAAAAATAAATTCAACTGATTGCCTTTATCAAACCACGATGTGATCGGGCGAAAAGGGTTTTCTTCTTTTTCAGAAGCTTTGCGTTTTTTTAATTGCTCAGGATTGGGGAAATAATTAATGAACTGCGAACGGAATGCCTTTTCCAACAAATTAAATGCAACCTGATAAGGGCCCTCCTGTTCGCCTTCATACACCAGTTCAATTTTTCCGGTGATAGAAGGAATGATGCCAACAAGATCGCTCATCCACACATGCGTTTCTTTTTCTTTGTTCACGATCGCTCTTCTTTCTGCCGCGCTCACTGCATTCTCAAATGCGGCAATGGTGAGCCTTGCAGAAACGCCGCTTTTCTTATCAACGAATTCGCTCGCTCTTGCTTCAAATGCAACTTGCTCAATCAATCGCTTTACCAGATCGCTGACTTTCACTTTTATTTTTTGCTCCTCCAGAATATCAGCTTCCTGTTCAGTGATTGCCAATGAATGTTCAATGCTTTTTGGATAATGAGTGAGTATCTGACTTTCAATCCTATCTTTTAAAGGGGTAACGATTGATCCGCGATTGGTATAATCTTCAGGATTTGCGGTGAACACAAATAAAATATCAAGCGGCATACGCAATTTGAACCCGCGAATCTGGATATCCCCTTCTTCTAAAATATTGAACAGCGCCACCTGAATGCGTGCCTGCAAATCAGGGATTTCATTAATTACAAAAATGCCTCGATTGCTTTTTGGGATGATGCCGAAATGAATCACTCTTTCATCTGCAAAATTCAAGCGAAGGTTTGCAGCTTTGATCGGATCAATGTCACCAATCAAATCTGCCACGCTCACATCCGGTGTTGCTAATTTTTCTCCGTAGCGCTCGCTTCTGTGAAGCCATTCAATGGGAGTGTTATCACCTTTCTCAGCAATGACATCTTTTGCAAATTTTGAAATCGGGAACAACGGATCGTCATTCACTTCGCTTCCAGCAACAACCGGAATGTATTCATCCATCAAATCCACCATTTGCCTCGCCATTCTTGTCTTCGCCTGCCCGCGCAAACCAAGAAATAAAATATTATGCCTTGACAACAACGCTCTTTCAGTATCAGGAATCACTGAATCTTCATAACCTATAATCTTTGAAAATGTAGATTCTTTGTTCTGCAGTTTTTTAATCAGGTTCTCACGGATCTCTTCTTTCACCGTTCGCCTTTTATAGCCCGCTTTTTTCAGGTCGCCTAATGTCTTTATGTTTTCAATATTCATCATTCAATGTACGATTTTAGATTTACGATTTTTTTCTCATTCAATTCTTCACTTTTCAATACTATTATTCCTTAAGTTTTAGTTCTTCCAAATATTTCTCTTCATCTTTTGTAAGATCAACGAGCGCATACTTTTTTATATTATCAATAGTCATTTCATCAAGCATATTCACAGTATTTTTATAAGTGCAGCTTTTAGATGGTTTAATTATTACATAAATATCACCACGCGATTTTTTATCTAAAAGAAATTTTCTGAACTGATTGTATGTATATTTTTCACCCGACTTTATATTAGTTCCTGAATATGCATAAATTCCTTCGTTTTCAAAAGTAATCACAGTTATTGCATCTTTTAATATTGACTGGTCAATTTTAGGCTCATGACTATCATCTTTTGGCAAATAAAGGTTAAGTGGCTGTGGTGAAAGATACTTCTGTAAAGATTCGATACCGAATTTTTTTTCTTCAATATCATCTAAGGTATCAATAGAACGGTTTTGAATATTATTTTTGTTTAACAAGTCAACAAGTTTTTTAAGGTTCGTACCTACATCTCCAGACGCTGTTGGTTTAATAGCTACTTTAAAATTTAAATTTCCAGATTGCTCTTTTGCGAATTTGATTATTTGATTGACAAATACAGAATCGTTGAGCTTGCCTCTTTCCAAACCTGACATCTTTGAGCTATTTCCTTGATAAATAGCAATAGAATCATATCCAAGCAAAATACAACTCAATACACTTTCGGATGCATTTTGTGTGTTATTGCATCCTATCAGAAAATGCGTTATGAAAAATAAAATAAAAAAAGTTTTAATAATCCAACAGCATTTTTTCATAAACGATATTATATGGTTAACATCAAACTTAATAAACTGCGTTAAGTTTTCTAATTCAACTTTGATGAAATAATACTGTAATTAAAAACTTCTGAGAAGGCAACCGTTGTTAATCACATTATCCTCAAATCCCAAAAATCCACAGAATCCCAGTTCTGACAGATTAATAAACAGTTTTTCTTTTCCCGCTTTCAAAATCGCGGAAGATAAATGCACCCAATTTATCTAACGCTGCGAAAAATGCTTTGCCATTATTTGTTTCCGTAAATTCATTTACGAAACGCTGCAGATAAGGATCACTTGCTATCATAAAAGTAGTGATCGGTATTTTTAATTTTTTACATTGTGCTGCCAGGTTCAAACAACGGCTGGTGATTTTTCTGTCAAGCCCAAAACTATTCTTATAATATTTTTTCCCAACTTTCAAACAAGTTGGCTTGCCATCCGTGATCATAAAAATCTGCTTGTTCTGATTTCTTCTCCTGCGCAAAATATCCATTGCCATTTCCAATCCTGCAACTGTGTTTGTGTGATATGGACCAACCTGCAAATAAGGCAAATCTTTTATTTCAACAGGCCAGGCATCATTTCCGAATACCACAATATCCAATGTGTCTTTCGGATATTTTGTAGTGATCAGTTCGCTTAATGCCATCGCCACTTTTTTTGCCGGCGTGATCCTGTCTTCTCCATACAAAATCATCGAGTGCGAAATGTCGATCATCAACACAGTAGATGTCTGCGATTTAAAATCTGTCTCACGTATCTTTAAATCATCTTCCTGCATATTGAAACTTTCAATACCATGATTGATCTGCGCATTGCGGATTGATTCAGTGAAATCAATCTGTTCAAGTAAATCACCAAACTGGAATGATCTTGTTTCAGGATTGATCTCATCGCCCTGACCGGCTTTGAAAGTATTATGATTTCCTTGCTTTGTTTTTTTCAGCTTGCCAAAAATTTCTTCCAGCGAGCGCTTGCGAATTCCTTGTTCAGTTTTCGGAGTTATTTTTATTTCACCTGTTTGTTTGTTCTCGTCAATATAGCCTTTGTCTTTCAGGTCGTCAATAAAATCACCCATTCCATATTCATCATCTGTCAGTTTGTATTCTTTGTCAAGCTGGTTCATCCATTGCAAAGCTTCGCCAACATCTCCGTTGGTGTAGTTCAGCAATTGCATGAACAAATCCAGCAACTGATCAAACTTTGATTTGCTTTGCTGATTAGGATCAAACTTTGTGAAATGAAAACCGATCATCTGATATATTAAAATATAATTTTTATTTACTATGAAGTTAAGAATAATTTTCTGGTCAGCGCCTGCACGCTATAAACAACAATTAACAAAATAAAATGAAATTGGTTTGCAGAGTTTTTCACATTAAAAAAAATCAAATTATTTTTTTGATTTTTTTTTGATAACGAACCGTTAACATAACACACGCATTTTTTTTGCAGCAGATCAAAAAAATGTTCTGTCTACTTAACACCCCTCTATTCTACTACATCACCAGCCTCCTTAAAAGATCAAATGAAACGATCTGTGTTCAAGATGAACATTGAGATCGAGGGGAATTTTTTTCATCATCAAAACTCATCACATGAGAAAATTTGTAAGTCTCGTGACCGCAGCGCTATGCTGTTTAGTTACCACACTGTCGGCGCAGACAAAAGAAATTACCGGAAAAGTTACAGATGCTACAGGCAATCCTGTTCCTGGCGCAAGTGTCAGAGTCAAAGGCATCAGAGGCGGCGTTAGTGCTGATGCCAATGGAATATTTAAAATTAATATTCCTGCAAATGCAATTCTTATTTTTAGCGGTGTTGGTTTGGAAACGCAGGAAATAAATGTGGGGAATTTGCAGAACATAAATGTTTCTTTAAAGCAAGCTGCTACAACATCTATGAGCGAAGTTGTTGTCACAGCACTTGGCATCAAACGGGAGAAACGACAACTGGGTGTCGCCACGCAAACAATCAGCAGCGACCAGCTCAACAAATCGGGCACTGGCAATCCGCTTTCAGAAATGAATGGGAAAGTTTCAGGGCTGACTGTGATTAATAGCGCAGGTGATCCCGGCAGTGGGACATATATCCGGTTAAGAGGCGTGAATTCTATTACAGGAGATAATCAGCCGCTAATTGTTATTGATGGAATTCCTGTTGATAATTCTATTAATAATTATGATGCTGAAGGAAATGGTTTTTCTGCTTCAAATGCAAATGGCAACCTTGTAGGAGGTGCACAGCCAACTAATCGTGGCCTCGATATCAATCCGGATGATATAGAATCTGTCAGCGTATTGAAAGGTCCATCTGCTTCTGCTCTGTGGGGAATGAAAGGCGCCAATGGAGTAATATTGATCACTACTAAAAAGGGTTCAGGCAAGAGGGGCACGAGCGTTACATTCAATTCATCTGTGACTATCGATAAAATAAGCCAGACACCTGCGCTGCAAAATCAATGGTCGAAAGGAAGTGATGGAGAATATCTTGGACCAGAAATTGGCTCAAGTTCAACTTCGTGGGGCGCAAAAATGGATACGCTTTCATGGGATGGAAATACAAGTTATAAATGGGATAAGCATGGTGCTATCGTAGGCAATTCAGATCCTTCTGCAAAAATTCCTGTTCATCCTTATAATCAATATGATTTTTTTCAAACAGGATTTACGACGAACAACAACGTTGCATTATCCGGCAACAATGATAAATCGACTTTTAGGTTAGCTGTGGGAAATCTTTATCAGACAGGTGTTATACCTACGAGCAAATACAATAAAACGACAGTAAACTTAAGTGGCGAATCAAATATCACAGACAGGCTTCATGCAACAGCATCTATTCTTTACACTAATTCCTACAACAAAAAAATACAACAAGGTTCAAATGTATCAGGAATCATGTTAGGGCTTACACGAACTCCTCCAAGCTTCGACAACTCCAATGGATACAGTGATGCTGCCGGCCATCCTGACGCATATATTTTCCCTGATGGCACACAGAGAAATTATCGCGGCGGCGTAGGATATAATAATCCATATTGGACCGTGAACGAAGCACCAACCACTTCTGATCTGAATCGTGTACTGGGTTCTATTCAGGCTGATTACCGCTTATTGAATTGGATGACTTTGACATACAGATTAGGCGGAGATATTTACACACAGTCTGATAAAATTGCTTACAATGTCAACGATGAATCATTCCCATTAGGAGCAGTTGTGCTTGTCGATTATATCAGCACCATTTTCAACTCTGATTTTATTGTGAACATGCATAAATCTTTCAACAAAGATTTTGAAGGCTCATTAATTGTTGGAAATAATTTCTACAACAATCAAAAAAATACGCGTTTTGCAGAAGGACAACAATTAGCTATTCCCGGATTTTTGGATATGTCGAATGCGAGCACTTATCTATCATCAGAAGGCGAGTTAAGGAAATCAACGATGGCTTTTTATGCGGAAGCTGAACTGAACTATAAAAAACAATTATATCTCACATTAACAGGAAGAAGAGAAACATCATCCACACTTCCAAAAGCAAATGATGTATATTATTATCCTTCTGCAGCATTATCATGGATATTTACTGAGCTCCCCAATTTCAAAAACGGCAACATCATTTCCTTCGGGAAGCTAAGAGCATCTTATGCTGATGTGGCGCATGATCCGCCTCCTTATGCGCTTAACACACCTTACAGCACAGCAACATTCGCAGACGGATGGACAGGCGGCATCACATTTCCGTTCAACGGCATTCCGGGCTATCAGATCAGTTCAGCAATAACAACAGTTGGCAACACCAACCTGAAGCCGGAAAATACAAGGTCAGTTGAATTGGGAGCGGATCTGGCATTTCTAAAAAACAGGATAGGCCTTAACGTTACTGCCTATTATTCAAAAACAACGGATGACATCTTGCCGGTGAGCCTTCCTTTCTCTACGGGATTCGGAGCCATTGAACTGAATGCAGCTTCTTTATCAAACAAAGGGCTTGAAGTGACATTGAACACGACTCCGGTATTGAAAAAAGATCTTCGCTGGGACTTGAATTTTAACTGGTCAAGAAATATCAGCAAGGTAATCCAGCTTTCACCCGGAGTGAATGAACTGCTGATCGGTGGTTTTGGTGGCGGCGAGGCAGAAGTAGCAGCGATCCCAGGCCAGCCTTTTGGTGTGCTGTATGGAGCTACACAAATTCATGCAGGTTATAATCCAAAAGCACCTGCTTTAAATCAGAATAATTTAAGTTCTCCGGTCATATTAAATGATACCAAAGGAGATCCTGGCTTTGCACAGCCATTAACGGATGCAGGACCATTGCAAGTGATTGGAGATCCAAATCCTAAATGGCTTGGGTCTGTAATCAGCAGCCTTAGTTATAAAAAATTCACATTCGCTTTTCAGATTGATATCAGACATGGTGGCGACATGTGGAACGGGACACGCGGCGCTCTCGAACAAAAAGGAACATCGCAAAGAACTGCGAACAGAGGGCAAAGCGTTACATTCAAAGGATTGCTTGGACACTTAGACGCCAATGGAAATCTTGTTCATTACGGGCCTGATGGCGTTACTGAAATCGCAGGACCAGGTGATGCGAACACAAACAGTTCTGTTTATACTCAATATTACTGGCAGAATATTCAAAGCAGTTTTGGTGCGCCTACACAGGAAGTGGATGTTGAAAATGCAGGCTTCACAAGAGTGCGCCAGGTTAGCCTCAGCTATGAGCTGCCCAACGATCTTTTTGGAAAGAATACTTTCAGCAGAATTTCATTTACTGTTTTTGCAAACAATGTGCTTTTATGGACAAAATATGATGGCGTTGATCCTGAGACGAGCCTCGGCGGCCCGGCTAACGCACAAGGTCTGGATTATTTCAACAATCCTGGCACAAAGACTTATGGTGTAAGATTGAATTTCGGTCTATAAAAATTTTATCCACTTAATAAAACAGCATATTATGCAACGATATAAATTAATTCCTATCATTTTCGCAGGCGTTTTTATTTGCATTACGTCTTGTCAGAAATCTTATTTCACAAATCTGAATAATAATCCGAATGTCGCAAACAGCGTGACGCCGAATTTATTATTGCCAACTGTAGAAACTGGGTTGGCATACACACAGGGCGGTGACATCTCACGATTTTCAACGCTCATCACGCAACAGACTTATGGAGCAGCAAGTCAGTTCCAGAATTTTTATATTTATAGTTATAGCACAGGTGCATTTGATAATCTCTGGGCAGATCTGTACACAACGACCATGGAGAACGACTTAACATTGATGCAGTCCGCAGATGCTGGCAATGACAATGCTTATAGCGGCATATCAAGAGTTTTGATGGCCTACACTTTGGAAATGACTGTTGACATTTGGGGCGATGTCCCTTATTCAAAAGCTTTTCAGGCAAACAAAGGTGGCACACTGCAACCTACATTCGATAAAGCACAGGATTTATATGACACTGTTTCAAATTTAATTGATGCAGGAATCACTTTCCTGAGCAATGCAAATGCAGGAACCATTGTGCCAGGAGGCGATGACATTATGTATGGCGGCGATGAAACAAAATGGATAAAATTTGCGCATGCTGTGAAAGCAAGATTATACATTCATCAAAATAAAGGCAACGCAACTATGGCTGCAAGCGCATTAACTGAAATTGCATCTTCATTTGCTGCCAATTCAGATAATGCTACCTATACATTTGCAGGCACTGCAACTTCTGAAAACCCATGGTATCAATTTCAGAGCAGTTCAAGAAACGGGAATGTTCTTTTTGCATTGCAATCAAAAGGTGTTGCCACTCCTTTCGCTGCATTGCTCACTCAATTGAACGATCCACGCTATTTTGTTTATCTCGATAGTGCGAATGACTTGTCAGGACAACCTGCAGCTTCTCCTGCAACACATGTTGGAGGACTAAACGAATATTATGGAGGTATTTCTGCGCCAGTTGAATTCATCACTTATGATGAAATGCTTTTTGCAAAAGCAGAAGCCATTTTAAATTCAGGCGGATCAATGGCAGATGCACAAACTGCATATCAGGCTGCCATTACTGCTAATATGCAAAAGCTTGGCGTTCCCGCCGGTGCTGCTGCCACTTATATTGCAGCAAACGGAACATTGCCTGCAACCACCAGCGATGCGATTGCAAAAATTGCACTTCAGGAATACATTGCTCTTTACTTAAATCCAGAAGCATGGACTTTGTGGAGGAGAACAGGATCACCCGTACTAAATCCTACAACAGGAACTCAGATTCCAAGAAGATTGCTTTATCCGGCAAATGAATACACGCTTAATTCGGCAAATACACCGGCATCAACATTGTTCACGCCCAAAATTTTCTGGGATAATTAGTATACCTCTGGAAATAAAAAAGGCTGTCGTAACTAACAGCCTTTTTTATTTTATTGAAAACTAATTTTCAATTCAGAAATCTGATAATGTCTTTCAAAAAAATCCCAACATCGATGTTGGGATTTACTGAAAATTATTTTTTAGACTTTGTATCTGATTTTTGTGCTGGCGTATTGTTGATAATTGGCGGAGCTTTTTCTGTGCCGGGTGTTGCTTTTCCCGGATTATATTGTTTCTCCATTTCTGAAATTTGCATGGTCATTCTGTACGTAGTGAAAATATCCTGCACAAATTGACCTTGTCTTTCTGATAAATTGCCTCCTTTGCCTTGCAGCAACATGTAAGCGTTGGTAGCAAGCTGCTCATCGCTCATGTTCTGATCATCGCCTAAAGATTTGTAATAGCGCATTTGCTGCTGCAAATCTTTTTTAAGTGAAGCAGAAACTTTTTTCGCCAATGTGAGATCGCCGGCAGCATAGCAAGCCTGTAAGAAATTTGTAGAAATAGCGTCTTGTTGATTGCCCCTGTTGCTTGTCATGCCATAAGGGAAATTAGATTCGCGAACATGCTGATCAAAATGCTCGAGCACATTTTTCGCAGAATCCTTTTTGCCTGCATCAACAAGGCTCAAAGCAATTTGAGATGTTGCTAATCTGATGCTGTTCAGATGGCGGCGGTTTTCTTCATCAAAATAAACCCCTTCTTTATCAGCATTGCCATAAGCAAATTTCTCCATCACTGTTTTGTAAGCCACTTCATTATCAACACCACCATTTGCAATCGGCACTAATTGATATGCAAGTCCCGTGAGCCTTACATACTTTTCCAGCCCAAGCGCACCAAGCTCCTGAGTAGAAGTGAAGCATATCGGGCGTTTCCATTTATTAGCAGCAATGATGGCATAAATAGCAAGGTCGTTCTTTAGCATAAAGTTTTTGTCTTTCGACATATCTATCTGCAATTCTTTGACAACGCTGTCTGTTGCATGAACAGTCCCATTGCTTTTCACGACATTCTCATCAACAGGAACTGAAAACTTTTTAACCGGGAACATATTAATAACAGATCCGTCTTCCGTTTGATTGGTGGTATATTTTGTATCATCGCTTCCAATCACATTCTTCACGATGTCGTATAAATCATAATATTTATTTTCATCAAATCCCGGCAGCTTATTAAAATAAACAACATCTCTTTTACTTCCCTGGATTTGTTCAGGAGAAAGAATGACATCAAAAGGTGCGCTCTGATTTATTTTGTAGCGAAGCTGGTTCATATACCAGTCTGTTCCCAATAAGCTGTTCACCATCACGCGAACGTCGGGGCGAATACCTTCCACTTCCTGCGCATACCACAAAGGATAAGTATCGTTATCTCCGAATGAAAAAAGAATGGCATTTGGGGGACAGCTTTCGAGGTAATCTTTTGCAAGATCTCTTGCCAATGTTTTTTTACTTCTGTCATGGTCGTCCCATTCCTGCTGGCCCATGAGCACTGGCACGGCAAGGAAACACAACCCGGCGGCTGCATAATTGCCCATGCTGCCTTTCAAAAACTTCTGAAATTTTTCTGCCACCCACATAACGCCAAGGCCTATCCAAATTGCGAATGCATAACAGGAACCGGCAAATGCATAGTCACGTTCACGTGGCTGCAAACCTGCCTGATTCAAATAAAGAACAATCGCGAACCCGGTGAAGAAAAATAACAGCAGCGTTATAAAGAAATCTCTTTTGCCTCTGTAATATTGAAAGAACAAACCGATAAACCCGAGTATAAGCGGTAGCATATATAACCGGTTATAGGATTTATTATTCGTGTGAATGCTGTCAGGCATTTTGCTTTGATCACCTAAAAAATAATTGTCTATGAAAGGAATGCCTGTTATCGCATTTCCATCACGAATATTTCCAAAACCCTGTAGGTCGTTTTGCTTTCCCGAATAGCTCCATAAAAAATATCTCAGATACATTTCCCAAACCTGATAGCCCATAAAATATTTAACGTTGGATGCCATCGTTGGCTGCTCACCATCTTCCAGCCCACCATATCTTTTATAAGTGTCCACTTCATTGCGCTCATTGCTGCTGTTCCACATGCGAGGGAAAAAATGTGCTGATGGTGTTCCAGCCCAGTCCTGCGCATAAGTCTTTCCTGCAATTTCATATTCAGTTTTACCTTTCACATATAAATTTCCTTTCTCAACATTTTGAGGGCGATCGGTAAAATCCGGGCCGTAGATAATCGGCCAATCACCATATTGATCACGGCTCAGGTAACCTTCAAGGCTCACAGGGTTATCAACATTATACATATCAATTGCAGGATCTGCATTCGAACGGATGATCGTTGTGAAATAAGTTGAATAACCAAGAAGCATGAATGCAATGCACCACAACCCAAGCTTCATGTAATAATATTTTCTTTTGAGGGCGAACCTGATGCCGAGAATGATCAATGCTGTTAACAAAATAAAGAAGAACCCAAACCCTGTAAAAAAAGGCAGCTTAAGATCGTTCACAAATTTAATGTCAAACCATCCTGCACCTTTGATGGTGAACTGAATCACGAACTTCAATACTGCACCAGTGATAACACATCCGATCAAAAAAGCAATGATCGTTCCCCATGTGGTTGGTTTATACCTGCGGAAATAATATACTACTGCAATGGCGGGAATAGTAAGCAGGTTCAACAAGTGAACGCCAATCGACAATCCCATCATATAAAAAATGAAAATGAGCCATCTGTCTGACCCAGGTTTATCAGCATTGTCTTCCCATTTCAAAATTGCCCAGAACACAAGCGCCGTGAAGAATGCAGAAGATGCATAAACCTCACCTTCTACAGCGCTATACCAGAATGAATCACAGAAAGTGTATGCAACAGCGCCAACAACACCTGCTGCCATCACAATGAAAAGCTGCTGACCATCGAGTGGCTGATTATCTTTTCTTACCAGCTTGCGTGCAAAGTGAGTAATAGACCAGAATAAAAACAAAATGGAGAAACCGCTCGTGATAGCGCTCATGAAATTCACGCCACGTGCGGCTGTCAGCGGGTTATCGCCAAAAAGAATAATAAAAAATCTTCCGAGCAAAACGAACATCGGCGCTCCCGGCGGGTGCGGAATCTGCAGCTTATAACAACTGGATACGAATTCGCCGCAGTCCCAAAAACTGCCGGTCGGTTCCATAGTCATCACATAAACAGCACATGCAAAAACACACACAACCCAGCCCACCATGTTATTCACCTTGTTAAAGTTCATATAGCATTGGTTTTTAAAGAATCCGCAAATATAAGGTTCTCGCTATAATGTTAAAGCCTGAGATGTTGTTTTAACGATTAATTTTTTAAGAGAAAGGCCACAGAGAGCCGCGGAGGTTTTTGAGAGAGCCCCAGAGGAGAAGGATTTAAGAATTACACTTTGGGATTTACGATTTGATAGAAAGTAGCGAATAAACAAAATTTGCAGATAGCAAATTATTTTTTGTTGGCTGAAGCGATTTCAATTTTTTCTGTGGCTCTCATTTATCCTCTGCGGTTCTCTGTGGGCTAATCTCACTCAAAGAAAACTTTCACCGTCTGATAAAAAAGCCTGTTCTGTAAATATTGGTTTTGTGATTGCTCGGTAAATCCCTGCAATCCGAACAATCCTGCTGCATTTCCTTTATTAATAGCAATTTCAAGATAACCGCCGGAATTAAAAAGTGCCAGCTTCTCTCCTTCGGGAACATCAGCATAAGTCTCGCTGATCTTGTCAATCACTTCATCTCTTTTGAAAACAATGCGGAAGCTTCTGCCCTTCCGCTGTTCTTCAAATTCATTACGTGTGATGTTCACCGTTACATTCTCAAAATGGTCAATGAAAATAATCTGACCTTCTATCCAATCGTCACCGAGCAAAGGCTTTAAATGATTTTTTTCAAGATAAGAAACATCCGCTACTCCAATCTGCTGCAATGCCTTCCCGTTCACCAGATCGTTAATTGTGTTGCCAATAACTGAAGTGCAATAAATGGTATTCTTAATGGCAGTTTTATCTAAAGGCAAGCCAATTACCAGTTCAGGCTTTCCTTCAATAATCATAGAGAGCAAGCCATTGTCTGCACAAAAAATATATTGGTTGTTATAGTAAGCGAGCAAAAGCTGTTCAGGTTTTTTTTCGAATAGATTTACCAAAACAATATGATAAGCGAAATCAGGGAAGTTTTTGATGGCATTACGGATAATATATGCTGCCTGCGGATAATTGAAAGGCGATAACTGATGTGAAATATCTACCAGAGAAAAATTTGGATTGATGCCGAGCAATTGTCCTTTAATGGCTGCAACTAAGTAGTCTTGACCGCCGATATCAGATGTAAGGGTTACAAAAGCCATTGAGGGAATGAGAAATTAAGAATCAAAAATAACGAATGAGAAAGTAGCAGACGAAACTATCTCCGAAATATTTTTCAGTGAAACTTTTGTGATTGCTATTTCACTAATTTTTTATTTTTGAAGAAATGGTTGTACATCAGCTTATCTGACCACGCAGGAAAAAACTTATTCATGAAAACAGCCAGCTTTCCACTTGAAGTTAATATCAAAGTGCGCTTTCTTTTTTCAATAGCTTTAATGATGTATTGCGCACAATCTTCTGCACTCATTAATTTGGATTCGTCCAATGGGCTTTCCCCCTGTGTTTCTCCTTTTTCATTCAGTGCAGCATTACGGATATTCGAAGCCGTGAATCCCGGGCTCACCCACATAATGTTCACTCCTGTTCCTGTCATTTCCGAGCGAAGGGCTTCCAGCCAACCCTGAAGTGCAAATTTTGATGCTGAATAACCGCTCCTGCCCGGCAAGCCTCTTGAGCCGGCAGTAGATGAAATGCCCACCACTGTTCCTTTATTTTCCAGAATAGAAGGGAAAGAATATTTTGTGCAATAGACAGCTCCGAAAAAATTCACATCCATCACTTTTTTCATCACATCCACATCCACATCATTAAATAATGAGCGCATACTTATGCCCGCATTATTAATAAGTATATCAATGCGCCCAAATTCGTCCAGCACAGAATCAATGAAACGCTTGCAATCTGTTTCATTGCTTACATCACAAGCCATAGTGTGAAGCAGCACATTCGGATATTGCAACTGAAGATTATAAAGCTTATCATAATTGCGGGCACAGGTTGCGATTTTTGCTCCAAGCGGTATCAGCGCATCGATCAATGCTCTGCCAATGCCATCGCTCCCGCCCGTTACAACCACAACCTTATCATTGAAAAAAGACATCTTAAATAATTTTCAATGCAAAATTAAGCGAGTTAATGCCTACATTAAAAAGAAATGTTGATAACCAGTTGTATTAGTGTTGAAAATAATTTTTTAAAAATTTGCCTGAAACTTATTTTACCGTATTTTTGCACTCCCAAAAAAAGGGATGATTCCGTAGCTCAGTTGGTAGAGCATAACACTTTTAATGTTGGGGTCCTGGGTTCGAGTCCCAGCGGGATCACAAAATAGCCATACAATTAATTTATAATCAAATTATTGTATGGCTATTTTTATTTTCCTTAACAAATCTAAGAGGATAATTTGGCATTGATGTTGCGGGATCTCAAATTTATTTTGATTTAACGGAAATGCATAACCGAAAATTATTGATTGCTAAAATTCGACATAAAATGGAATTTATTTAAGCCAACAAACTCGAACGAGAAAGAAAAGAAAAAGGAAGTGAATAATTATTTTGCATGAACAAAACCGTTTCATTCTGTAGTTCACTGAAAATGGCGATATTTATTTTATAACATTTATTTTCGCAGCCATTTCCTTACTTCTGTTTCTGCTTCTTTCGCCTTTGATGACAAAATATACATCGTCATTTTCTTTTCGACCCCTAATAAAAAGCCTTCGAGCACCTACCTTTTGGCAAAGTTCTTTCAGCCTGACGTTAAAGTCTAAGTCAATGTTAGATCTTGTACAATTCCGGTCTAAAAAGAACATATCACCTCGGCAGCCTCCCAATCTCAGCATCGTAAACAATCGTATAGCGAAAAGTAATCCGCAGATACAACTGTGCCGCTTAACAGGCCGCCGCTGCCTACGGGCGCTATTACACAACAAAGAGAAAGAGATTCTCTATCAAATCTTTTCCTCCGTTGGCTTAGCCCGTAAGGTTTAATTTCACATTGAATAAGAAGGAAATAGCATAATGAATTTTATTCTTTAACTACTCAGCAGCATGTATTAAATTTATGCTGAAGTTAATTGTTGTCCAGCTTACCAAATTTTGTTTCATGGCGTTACCATTAAAATACCTGATTGTTGATGATGATGAGATTAGCCGCCTAAATGTAGAATCGGAAGCATCCAGGTTTTCTTTTCTTGCTAAAGCAGCAAGCTGTAGCAATGCAATTGAAGCATTTGAATTTATTTCTCAATTTAAGCCGGACATTGTTTTCGCTGATATTGAAATGCCTGGCATCAGCGGGCTGGAGCTTATAAAAAGTTTGTCAGGTAAAGTGGCCGCCCCTGTTTTTATTACGTCTCATCCTGAATTTGCACTTGAAGGTTTTGAAATGGAGGCATTTGATTATTTATTAAAACCAATCAATCGCGAACGTTTTGAAAGATGCGCCCTACGGCTGAATGATTTTTTTCAGTTGAGGGCGAATGCTTTTGCTTTTAACAAAGAACAGGAATTTGGTTTTATTGTCATTAAGCAAGGTTACGACAAACACAAGCTTTCGCTGAACGAGATATTATATTTGGAAGCAATGAAGGACTATACGCGTATTGTTACAGATGAAAAAAAATATCTCGTACTGGGCACGATTTCTGGCATGGAAGAAAAGTTGCCGGCTGAAAAATTTGTGCGCATCCATCGCAGCTATATCGTGAACAAAGAAAAAATAAATGCAGTTCAGGGAAATAAAGTACGTCTTTCAAATTGTGAATTGCCTGTAGGAAAATTATACAAAAATGTATTAAGCAATATTCTGTGATGAAAATAATATTTATGAGAAACCATCTGCAAAAATTCCTTATTATTTTTTTGTGCATTGCCCTCGCCGGTCATGTAAATCTGATGGCTCAGGAACCTGATTTATCAAAATTCAATAACGATAAAGAAAAAATAAAGGCATGGCTTGGTTACTGTGAGTCGCTGCGCCTGAATAACACCGGATTAAAAAATAATTTTATCGTGCTGGAGCAAGCCGGGCTTAAAGGCTTGACATTAATAAAAGATGGCGATGCGGAAAACCTTTCAAAATTTTTTTTCTATATCGGTATCGGAGATTATTATCAGATCAAATTCGATAGTGCGCAATATTATTTTTATGAAAGCCTGCATCAAGGGCAAAAAGCTCATCTCGTTAAACAAATAGTGAAAGCTTGTGTGGTGCTCATCCCTGTAAATTTTCAGTTGCAGCAAACCGTCAAGGTGGAAGAATGCAAGAACATCCTTCAATCTATTGTAGATACCACAAAAAATCAGAGTATTCTCGAAGATGGCTATTATGCACTCGGCAGTTATTATCAACAAAAATCTTATTACAGCACAGCGCAGGATTATTTTATCAAGAGCCTTCAGGCACGCGAAAAAGAAGTTGATACAACAAGTGACCTCAAGAAGAAATTCGATTATGCCATTCAATGCGATATGCTTTCCAAGCTATATCTCAACACACAGATGACTGATAAAAGTATAAATTCGCTCAGGCAGGGAGAGCGCTTTGCAGATGTTTCGCCTAATGTAAGCAATCGCTTACTGAGTTCTTTTGTCGAAGCTTTCACCACTTCCGGCAATATTGATTCTGCATTATATTATAACAATAAGCTTGAAATGCAGACAAAAAATAGCCCAATCTTTCCCTCAGAAATAGTTTCTTCCAACCTGAATATTGGAATCTATTATATAGACCACAAACAATACTCGAAAGCACTTCCATATATAACTAAAGGTGATACGATTGCTGCACGTATTAAGTCACCATTGCTAATTTTTCAGACGCAGATGATAAAAGGAAGATATCTGGAAGAAACAGGAAAATATGATGAGGCCATTTCTTTGTTGATACAAGCACTTCCGGTAGCAAAGCAACTGAATAAAGAACTGTATTCAAATATCCTCAAATTTACAGCGCTTGCAGAAAAGGGCAAAGGAAATACAGCTTTGGCTTTGCAGTACTATGAACAATATACCGAAGAGGCAGATTCTCTGAATAAAGAAAAACTTTCAAACAATTTCGCCGATCAGGAAACGAGATATGAAACAAATCAAAAAGAGCAGCGCATTGTTTCTCTCGATAAAGAAAATCGTTTGGACATTCTGGAACTTCAAAATGCTACACGTACCAGGCTATTGCTGATAATTGGGTTAGCTGGATTGGGAGCTATTTCATTATTACTGTATTTATTTTACCGGAACAAGGAAAGGGTAAATCAAATTTTAAATAAACAAAAAGGTCAGCTTGAGATATTAAACAATCAGCTTGCCGTTGCCAATGAAACCAAGGCAAAATTATTTGGGATTATCGGCCATGATTTACGCTCGCCCGCGAGTCAGATTGTTCAGTTGCTCCATCTGCAAAAAGAAAACCCGGGGTTATTAAATGAGCAATCTCGCATACAGCATGAAGAGAAATTAAAAACAGCCTCAGAGAATGTACTTGAGACCATGGAAGATCTTTTGCTATGGAGCAAGAGCCAGATGCAGCATTTTACGCCGCAGCTCATGCCTGTTAAAATTTCTGGGATAGTGCAAAGAGAATTAAATCTTCTCCACCAGCGCATAGCAGATAAAAATCTGAAAATTAATAATGAAGTGCCGGAAAATTTTATATTAAAAACAGATGAAAATTTCCTGTCCATCATTATCAGGAACCTGCTGCAGAATGCAGTGAAATATAGCGATGGAGCAAGCACCATTTCAATTTCAGCCAATGAGCAAAATATATTTATCAGCAATCAATCTTCACAAAGCAATGTGGAATTGCTAAATGCGCTGCTGCAAAAAAAACTGGTGGACAGTAAAACTTCGGGGCTTGGTTTACAGATCGCGAATGACCTTGCTAATTCCATTGATGCGAAAATATTTTTCGAACAGAAAGATAGCAATACAGTTGTTGCGACTGTAAATTGGAGATGATCATTCTCCATTCTTTTTTTGACGATTTTAAACGTGCGTTTGTCGGTTATTTTGCTTCTCCTTTGTGGCAGAAAGCAAGTGTGAAGCATTTACAAAAGCGCTCGACGACAAACCTTACAGTAAGTTGAAATAATTTTTGATTTTTAGCCCCGATCACAAACCACTCTATACCTGAGTGGTTTTTTGTTTGCAATACTCATCGCCCGTTATAAAGTTGTTCAGCGATTTTACCTGCATGTTTGTCGGGTATTTTTTAATAAAGGCGCATTGATAATCCATCTTTGATATGCAATGCAAAGCATATCATGGATGCGAAATACAAAATGGATACAATCACTGTTTCTGATTATTTCAATCCTCTGTTTTTTATTGGCAATGATCTTTATAGCACTATTAAGAAGAACATGAAAAATGGCGAAAGCGATCTTCTAAAATTCTAAAACAATTAACATGCGAACTAAATTATCTCTTGAAGCAGCGCTCGTGGCGACTGTTTTATTTTTTTCTGCTTCATGCAAAAAAAGTAATGGCAGCAATAGCAGCACTACCGGCGGTGGCGATTCTGCTATTACTATTTATTCAAGCACCATTGCTGGCAATACCGCTGCAAGCACTTTTGATTTTGGTCCGACAGGCGTTGTTGCAGATGCGCAAGGAAACGTTTTTGCAGCAATTGACGGAGATGGGATTATTGTTAAGATCAGCGCTTCTGGCGCAGTATCAACTTTTGCAGGATCGAAAGGAAATTTTGGTTGCGAGGATGGCACGGGGACATCAGCAACTTTCACAAATCCGTACGCCCTCTGTATTGATGCGCAAGAAAATATTTATGTAGCAGATTATTTATGCAGCGGCATCCACAGAATTACACCATCGGGCGTTTCAACAAAGTTTTGCATGAGCGATTCGTACAACAATATTTTTATCAATCCACAAGCTATTTGTATTGATCCGCAAGGGAATATTTATAGCGCTAACCAATTGGGCGAGGAAGGGATAGTTAAGACAACACCTGGTGCAGTGGTTTCACTATTTGCAGGCAATGGAACAGCAGGCTATGTTGATGGGCCAGTTGCATCTGCCGAATTTAACGGCTTGGGTATTACCGGGCTTTGCTCGGATGCGCAGGGAAATATTTATGTGGCAGATCCGCCAAGGATAAGAAAAATTTCCAACGGCCAGGTTACTACTATAGCTGGAAATGCTTCCAACGGTTTCTCGAATGGGAAAGGGACGGCTGCTTCATTCGGCGGGGCTATGGGCATTTGCATGGGGCCGAATGGGAATGTTTATATCGCAGATGTGTACAATAATTCGATAAGGATGATGACACCTGATGGCACTGTAACTACGCTGACAGGCAATGGTAGCGAAGGATTAAAAGATGGTGACCCTAAAACTGCACAATTCAATCAGCCCACTAATCTCTGCTTCGATTCGAAAGGAAATTTATATGTAGCAGATTATGGCAACAAGCTCGTGAGAAAAATCACTTTCCCGAAATAGATTTTCATACATCAATAAAAAATCATCAAATATTTCATCCGATAAATATTGAGATAAAGAAATAGTTAATTCAAAAACTAAAAATCATGAAACACTCTATTCATTATTCCATTTTAGCCTTATCTGTTTTGTTTTTTTATGCATGTTCAAAAAGTAATTCTTCAGGTGGTTCGACAAAGCCAAAGACTGCCGTGGTGACAACTTTTGCCGGGAGCGGCACGGCGGGCAATGCTGATGGCACAGGAACGGCTTCGCAATTCGACCATCCTTATGGAGTTGCTATTGATGCTTCCGGAAAAGTGTATGTGGGCGATGAAAATAATGCGCTCATTCGTGAAATAACATCTGCGGGCCTAGTAAGCACCTTGGCCGGCAGTACCGATGGCTATGCCGATGGAACCGGATCAGGGGCAAAATTTTTCGGCCCTGATGGCGTCGTGCTTGATGCAGCAGGCAATTTGTATGTGGCAGATTATACAAATAACCGCATCCGTAAAGTGTCTCCGGCGGGAGTTGTAACCACTCTTGCAGGGGGAACACAAGGATATGCAGATGGTACAGGCACAGCAGCACAATTTTTCAGCCCTACTGGTATTGCTATTGATGGTTCCGGTAATTTATATGTAGCAGATACTTATAATCACCGCATCCGCAAAATAACACCCGCAGGTGTGGTATCAACTTTAGCAGGCAGCGGCGCTACAGGCCCAGGCAACGGCGCGTATGCAGATGGCGCGGCTTTATCGGCTCAGTTTTCGGGTCCGCAAGGAGTTGCTGTTGATGGTTCGGGAAATGTGTATGTCGCTGATAATGGCAATAATGTTATTCGCGAAATTTCAAAGGGTGGCATCGTAAGCACAGTTGCAGGCAGCGGCGATGATGGTGAACAGGATGGCACCGGAACTGCGGCTGAATTTGGCGCGCCTATCGGGATTGCTGTTGATGCCTCCGGTATCCTTTACGTAACAGATCGCCTTGGTACTGTCCGAAAAATAACACCTGCCAATGTGGTAACTACAATCGCAGGTGCAACAGGAACATCGACGGCTGGCGCATTTCAATGGCCTGCAGGTATTGCTATTGATGCTGCTGGCAATCTGTATATAGCAGATTATAGTGCTGATGTTATCCGCAAAATAAGTTTTCAATAATCGAAAAAATATGAAGGCAAATTCCCGGCTTCATCTCACAAATTTCTTTTAAGGACTCAATGCAGATAATCATAAAAAAGAAATCGCTTTTGCTGAAATGAGAAAATAAAGTTTATGCTAACCAAAACCCAAATACTATTTTTTGCGATATGCTTTTTGATTTCATCTATTGCATGTGCACAAGATATTGGCAATCTGAAAACACAAAAACCTTTTTCAGCAAATGGCAGTGTGCAATTGCGAGGAATTTATGATAATATTTCCGGTACATCAGCAACGAGAGTTCCTTATTCATACATTTTTGCAGGCAATGTTACATTCAATGTGTATGGCATTTCAATGCCTGCCAGTTTCAGCATCAGTGAAGCCGAGCGCTCGTTCCGCCAGCCTTTCAACCAGTTTGGCATCAGCCCGCATTATAAATGGATTACTGTTCATTTAGGATATCGCAATATCAATTTCTCTCCCTACACATTGGCAGGTTACACAATGTATGGCGCTGGTGTAGAATTAACGCCAGGCAAATTCCGGTTTGGTTTTATGTATGGCAGATTGAACCGTGCAACAACATTAGATACTACAACATTAAGCCTCGTTCCTGTTTCTTTCACACGAAAAGCGATTGCAGCTAAAATAGGTTATGGCACACAAAACAATTTTATTGATATCAGTTTTCTGAAAGGTAAGGATGATACCAGCAGCGTGAAGGTTGGAAAAAATATTTTGGATTCTTTGAGTGTGTTGCCTGCGGCGAATACAGTGGTGGCAATCAGTGCAAGGCTAACATTATGGAAAAATATTTTTTTGCAAGGTGATGTCGGCACAAGTTTGTACACACGCGATATCACTTCGCCAATTAGCCTTGACTCTGTTGATGACGCATTAATCAAAAAAATTAAATCGTTTGCGATTGTAAATGGCACGAGTGAATTAAATACAGCTATCACCGGTGCGATTGGTTACAAAGCAAAATTGTTCACGCTTAAATTACAGTACCAGCGCATTGACCCGGGCTTTCAATCCATGGGTGCTTATTTTTTTAATAATGATTTGGAGAGCTATTCATTCGCGCCAAGCTTTCATTTGTTCAAAAATAAATTGCGGTTTAACGGAAGTATCGGTTTTCAGCATGATAATGTGCAGCATCAAAAAGAAGCGACTACAAAAAAAATTATTGGTACTGCTATGTTAAGCGCTGACCTCACCAAACATTTTGGGTTGGATATTAATTATACAAATTTTTCCAACAACCAACAACCGCAAACAATCCGCTTTGCAGATTCGCTGAAGATTGTGCAGACAACACAAAATCTTTCTATCAGTCCTCGCTATACTATTTTAGGAACAACCGTTTCACACACAATAATATTATCTGCCAACCTGATGCAGATGAATGATTTCAATAATTATTTTTCACAGAACGCCATCAGCCGCAACGTAAATTATAAACAGTTTTATTGCAATTACACCTATGGATTTATTCCTGCAAAACTTTCTGTGTTTGTTAATGTGAGCTATACTGATGCTGAAGCGCCTGGCACTGCCGATAAAAACAAAGGTGCTACGCTTGGTTTTAATAAATCATTTTTAAAATCTGCTTTTTTAGTTTCTGCAAGTGGTGGTTATTTTTTTGGAACGCAGAATGGCAGTGATGATAATACGATTAATGCATCCGCTAATCTTCAATATCATTTTTTGAGAAAGCAAGCATTGAATGCATTGCTGTTTTATACAAACAACAAACCAAAAAACATTTCTTCAACTCCGGCTTTCACTGAGCTGCGCGGAGAACTTGCTTACACTTATAGTTTTTAAATTCTTCTGCCATGAAAAAAAACTTTTTATACCGGAAAATGTTTTTAATAACTACTGCATGCGTACTTCTTTTCTCATTGAATATTTATGCGCAGGTAGATATTAAAATAAATATTCTT